>NZ_CAAAFR010000007.1:0-905 GCF_900634745.1 Protofrankia symbiont of Coriaria ruscifolia | reverse complement strand
GCGGCGGCGGCCCGCAAAGGGACGCAGGATGGGTGCGGGCCGCCGCCGCACACCATGGCACGCCTTGTAACGGCGTCCTGACCCACACGGGCATGGTGACCGAAGCCCGACGGCCGGGGGCTCACCCGCCCCCGTCCAGGGGACGTCCGATCGTGCCCCGGCATCGGAGGACCCGCCATCGGCGGGCAGGCCGAGCGTGGAGGAGCCGGACGCGGAGGATGACGGCACAGGGACGCGTGCGGTCTGTCGGCGGGCGATCGCGTACTCCTCGGTTCGACGGGACGGCTGGGTGCGAGCCAAGGCTAGTACCAGGGCCGGGTAGTCAAGCAGTCAGCCACGCCATCAAAGATCGATATCCGTGACGATGTCGATACCGACAGTGGCCTGGCGGGTGATGGGCGCAGCGTAGATCCCTGCCGCCCCGCACGCCCGGAGTGCACCTTCATGAGCTGGCCGGCAACGACAGATGCCCCCGTCCGGAACCACCGGTACGGAGGCATCTGTCGTGGGGACAGTCAGATGTCGAATTCGCCGTCCTTGACACCGTCGAGGAACGCCCGCCATTCCTCGCGGGAGAACGACAGCACCGGCCCGTCAGGCTGGACGGAGTCCCGGAGGATCACTCCGCTGTCGAGTTTCGCGACTTCGACGCACATGCCACCGGCGCCGTTGCTGTAACTGGACGTGATCCAGGTGAGTTCGCCCACGACGATCTCTTCGGCGTCGAGTTTCTTGAGGTTGCGGAGGTCGGCCATAGTCGGTCCTTCCGGTAGGTGGACGGTGGTGCACGCGCCGGCCCGCGGCCACGCCCACGGCTGACAAGGGAGGGGCGGGTACACGCGGACCGGCGCGTGTCTGGCAGGCCCCCGCCCTGCTCACCAGGCACGGACGGCGGGGGCCTGGTC
>NZ_CAAAFR010000006.1:25093-65107 GCF_900634745.1 Protofrankia symbiont of Coriaria ruscifolia | reverse complement strand
ATCAAGGTGGGATCACACGCCCCCACTTTTCAAACACGCCCTAGTGGAGTCCACGGACGTGGTGTACGGGCGAATCCATGCCGTACTGAGCGGCATGGATTCGCGATGCCGGCCTGTTCCGCGGTCAGCCTCACCGACCAGCCGGGTCCGTTCCAGGACGGCCGCGTGCACGACCAACGGAGACGAGCAGCAGGCACGCCGACGGCATACGAAAACGAGCAAGGGGCACGCAAGCGCCCAGCCGGGAGACCGAACCGGGTCGCTGCGCTTCCCGGCAGCCCGACCCGGGTGGCCCACCAGCGGTGAGACTGCCTATGGTCACCGTCTGAGAAATTTTCTGATCCATCCTGGGCGTCCTGCGGCGCCGGTAGCAGCGGCAAGATTATCCCTGACTGTTACGACAAGCGGATGGTGAGGACCGAGGACCCGCAGCCGGTCGGTGAGGGTCTGCTCGTACAGGCCGATGGCCTCCGCTACCCGCCCCGCCGTCTGATAGGCGCCGGCGAGGTTGTGCCGGGAGGTCAGGGTGGCGGGGTCGTTGGCGCCGAGCCTGGTCTCGGCGAGGACGAGCCCGCGACGCAGGTAAGGGAGGGCCGTATCCGGCCGGCCGTGATGCTCCAGATAGCTGCCGGTGCGGTCACACAGCCACGACACCACCGGGGCTGTCCGTTCGTCCCACCCGCCGTCGTCATAACCGTCCAACACGGCGCGGACGTGCGGCAGCAGGGACCGCCATCGCGGCCAGCCCGTCGGCTGGTCGACAGCGGCGGGCAGCGCGGCCCGTAGCAGCCGGATCAAGGTGGCCGCCGTCGCCGTCCGATCCGCCGGGCTCATCCCCGCCCGGATCGCCGCCGCGATCAGCCGGTGGGTCGTCACCGCCGGCCCGTTCCGACGGGTCAGGCCGTAATCGACCAGCGCCCCGACCGTCTTCACCCACACCAGCCGATCCCCGACCGCCTCCCGCAACGGCCCCGCCGGGAGTTCCTCCACTCCGTCGACGAACAGATCGACCGGTAGCGGATCAGGCGCGGCCACCGCGCACAGCTCCAACAGACCGACCGCCGCCGGTGCCTCGACCCGCAACCGCTCCACCGACAACGTCCACAGGTTACCCACGGTGATCCCCGGCCGGTCGGCCACCCGGCCGTGGGCCAGCAGGTCCTCGAGCCGCTCGGCCAGCAGCTCGGCGTACTCTGCCGGGGGCATCCCGGTCTGGACCAGGTAGCCGGCGGCTTGTTCCACCGCCAACGCCAGATCCCCCAGCAGCACGCAGATCCGCCCGGCCACCGCCGGATCGATCCCACCCACCCGGGCGGACAGCAGCCCCACAGCCTCCGCCCGGTCCAGCTCCGCCACCTCCACAGCCGCGCCGAACCCGTCCAACCCGCTACGCCGGGAGGTCACCAGCAGCCGGCCGGCCCCGTCCGACGGGCGTAACACGCCGACCACATCCGGGTCCTCGACGTTGTCGAGCAGCAACAGCCAGCGCAACCGTCGACGGCGTAACACAGCCAGCACCACCGGGGCCGCGGCGCCGTCGGCCAGGCCGAGCGCGGCCCCGAGCGCCGCCACATGCCCGGCGACCAGCTCCGGGTCCTGCGCCGGCACCCACCACACCACATCAAACCTGTCCGCATGCCGGTGGGCGTACTCCACCGCCAGCGCGGTCTTCCCCACCCCACCAAGCCCGTGCAGCGCACACACCGCGACCGCACCCGACACGGCCAACTGCCGGTCGACCTTTTCGAGAAGACCGCTCCGGCCGACGAAGTACGCCAGCCGGGGCGGCACGTTCCACACCCTGGGGAAATCCGGGGGGAACACCGGCCCCGCCGGGGCCGGCGCCGACCGGCCGCCGGGAAACTCCGGTTCCACCGGTGGTTTGGCCCGCTGCGCAGCCGCGGCGGCCAGCAGCCGCCCGGCCGCGGTGGCCCGGTCGACCCCGAACAGGTCCGCCGCCACGAGCTGGCCCAGCAGCCCCGGGCGGTCACAGTCCTCCACCCGGACCACCAGCAGCTTCCGATCCCGACCGACCGGATCCTGCAGGGAGGCCGCCTGCCACTTCGCTGCGGCGAACCCCGAGGTCAGATAGGCCGCCGACAGCACCGCGACCGTCCGCTCCGCGACCTGGGCGGCCTGGTGCATCGCCTCGGCGAACCCGGTCCCGGCGATGAAGTCCCACATCTGGACGAACGTGGTGTAGCCGGCGGCTTCCAACGTCCAGGCGATCCACTCCGCCCACGTCTGGTCCCGCCCGGTATAGGACACGAAGAAGTCCCGGCGATCATCCATGGCGGCGCCCCCGTCACCCACCGCACCAGCATCCCATCCCGACCCGTACAGACCCGAACCGGTTCACAGTCGGCAGCACGACGATGCGAGGAATCCCGGGGACATCCCGACCGTCAAGGACAAGAATCCTGGGATCGATCCCGGTCAGGCGCCCCGACAACGCAGGCCCGTACGGGCCTTGAAAACCACCACGACAGGCGAGACCGAATCCCCCAGCGCTCGGACCGTCAGGCGTTTGATCTCCAGCCGCCGTGTAGCCAACCGTGTAGCCCAGCCGGCGGACATCCACGACGGACGACCGCGGAACTGGCGCCCAGGCCCGGCCAACTGCACGGACGACCCGGACGCCAGCGGACGACCCGGACCGACTTTGCAAGGCAGGGGGCCGATGCGGCCGGAGGCACCGAGGTGTAGCAACCGCTGTAGCAACGTCCCCGTACGTCGGCGAACGGCAGTGGACGCCGACGTACGGTCTGAGCTTGGCCGAGACCTGTGTTACTTGGTGCAATCCGTGCCTTCTAAGCACCAGGTCGCAGGTTCGATCCCTGCCGGGCGTACCCAGGGATGGCCTGAGCAGGCGTGGAATGTAGCAATATCAGCGGGATCCGCCAAGCTCAGTGGTCAGCGAGATGGTAATTTCACTCCCCGTAGCAAAGATCATCGGCAGAGCGGACCCTGTCCGACGGCTCCCGCCCGATGCCTGGGCCCAGAGGCTGGTCACCGCCGGGCGCTCCCACGGAGACCAGGACGGGTGCCCGTATCGGCCGGTCCGGCGTGGACCACGACCGGCCGCCACCGCCGTCGGTAGACCCACCCAAGCCTCAGCCGGCCGATCACCCACCAGGCCGGCCAGGAGAACGACCGCCGGAGGCAGCCTGTTCGACCACCACGCCGCCGGGTTCGAGCGCGTCTGGGCCACCACCGAAGGAGCCTGACAGCCCATGGCACGGATCGACTACTTCAACGACCCCAACGCCCCCCAGGCCAACAGCGTCGTGCCCTCGGTCACCGCGGTCGTCACCGACCCCGACGGCCGCATCCTCATGGTCCACAAGACCGACAACGACCTGTGGGCACTACCCGGCGGAGGCATGGACCTCGGCGAATCGATCACGGACGCCGCCATCCGGGAAACCAAGGAAGAGATCCGGTATCGACATCGAAGTCACCGGCCTGATCGGCGTCTACACCAACCCCCGCCACGTCCTGGCCTACGACGACGGCGAGGTCCGCCAACAGTTCTCCCTCTGCTTCACCACCCGCATGCTCGGCGGCACCCTACGCACCTCCAGCGAGACGACCTGACTTGGCTCAAGTTAGTGCGGCCCTCCCCGCACCTGGTGGGGGACTGACACGAAAATAAGGTGACCGGCGCGCTCAGGCGACCGTGATCGGTTCGAAGCGGACGGTCAGGCCGAGGCTGTTGGCTTCCTTGGTCATGCGGCGCAGGGCGCGTCCGGGATCACGTTTGGCGAAGTGGTCGGCGCCCAGGTCCTGGTAGGGGACCCTGTCGTGCAGGACGTGCCAGATCGCGATGGTGAGTTTGTGCATGACGGCGACCTGGGTGCGTCTGCCGCCTCGGCGGGCGGCGATGCGGCGGTAGAAGACGCCCAGGTAGGAGTCCTTGTTCTTGATCGCTACCATCGCGGTGATTCCGAGCAGGCGTTTGAGGGTGCTGTTGCCCGGTCGGATGTGGCCGGATCTGGCAACCCCGGCTGACTCGTTCTGTCCCGGGCAGACCCCGATCCAGGAGGCGAGGTGGTGCGCGCTGGGAAACTGGGCCATGTCGCCTCCGGTCTCGGCGATGATGATCTCGGCTGCCAGACGGCCGATGCCCGGGATCGTGTCGAGGAGGTCGAGGTCCTGCTGGTGGTCGGCGAGCATGGCCGCGATCCACTCGTCGAACCCAGCGATGACCTTCTTCCAGCGGTCGATCTCGTCCAGGTAGTGCCGGACCATGAAGGCGTGGTGGTCGGTGAACTCGCCGTCCAGCGCCTCGACGAGTGCCGGGATCTTGGCGCGGGCCCGGCCGGCGGCGGAGTCGGCCAGCAGATGGGGATCACGTTCGCCGGCGACGAGGGCTTCCAGGATCTTCCGGCCGGTCGCGCCGACCGCAAGGCCGACAGCCTCGAAGCGTGGCCGCGCGCCCATCCCGGCGTGCAGGTCGTCCGCCGCGACGGCTCCGGCGCCCACGCCGAAGCCGTCCGCCGCGCACGGCGCCTGCTGGGCCAAAGCCGGGCCGTAGCCCCGCGAAGGGACCCGCGCCGCGACCACCCGCGAACGCTGGCGGCAGGTCCACGACCTACTCGACAAGGGCGTCGGCCTGCTGGAATGCTCCCGCCGTCTCAATCTCAGCCTGAACACCGTCAAACGCTATGCCCGTGCCGCCGAACCCGACCGGCTGGTCCGGGTGCCGCAGTATAGAGGCATTCATAGATCTTCTTGTGGTACACGCGCATACCCTCGTCGTCGGGAAAGTCCTTCCCCAGTCTCTCTGATCTGCTTCGGAGACCAATTCTCGGCCAGGCCCGCGTTGACCGCGTTGTGCAGTGCTGGCGACGCGACGAGCTTGCGTTCCTTCGGACGGGCCAGCAACGCAACGCATCACGCCGCGCCTACGCCTCCACCGCCCGATAGATCTTCTCGCCGCCGTTACGCTCGATCTCTCGCGAAATCGTCGAGTGGTGCCGGCCGAGCGCCTTCGCGGATAACCATGCCGAACAGTTCCTGCTCAGCTCCCGGAAAATCAGCTCCCGCTCATCGATTGTCAACTGCTCCTGCCGGCCTATCCACCATCCAGTCCTCGACACCAATATGATCATCTTATCGAGGCGTCGCTACGACCATTTGGACCCGCCCTCCAGGCATCCACTCGCAGCCGCGACCGGGCTGAGCCCGAACGTGGAGCTGACCCGCCAAACGATTAAAATGATCATAACCATCCGTATCAATAGAGACACAATCAGTAGCAATAGCGACGCATAAAATGTGATATTCCGCACGGACCGCGGTTCAGTTACACCGCAAGCGAGTTCGCCAAGGTGTGCCTCGGACTGGGCATCCGGCAGCCGTCGGGCCGGGTCTCGGTCGAGCTTCGAAAACGCCGCCGACGAGGGCCTTCTTCAGCTCCTCGGAGCTGAAGAAGGCCCTCCCGGCGCAGGGGTTCACCGACCCGCGGCAGGCCCAGGCTGTCGTGATCGACTGGCGCTACGTGCCCTACAACCACCAGCGCCGGCACTCCACGTTCGGAGTCGTCCTGCCGATAGAGTACGAGCAACGAAAGACCGTGTTCACCCGAGAAAAGGCCAACAAGCCCTCCACAACCTCGAGGAAGCTCGGACTCTACTTACGATGGAAACGGCGACAAGACATCATCGCAGCACCAGTGACGTAAGCCAGAACCGGCAGACAAACACGGCAGTCGCGGCGGACTCGCCCTTTCCCAGCCTGGAGCGGACGGTGCCGTCCGTGCTCACGGAAAGCACGGTCACGAAGCTGGGGGACCGGGTGGAGACGCCCGCCTACGACAGGCATGCGCTGACCCCGTCCGTCGTTCACCTCAGCGTCGGCGGCTTCGCGCGTGCCCACCCCATCCTGTATTTCGACGACCTTGCCGCCACAGGCGAGACCGGCTGGGGCGTGATCGGAGTCGGCATGCGCAGTCCGGCGATGGGCGAGGTACTCCGCGACCAGGACGGGCTCTACACTGTCGTCGAGTGCGACCGCGACGGCGCGAGTGCTCGACTCGTCGGCGCCTTGGTCGACTATTTCTACTTACCGGAACAGCCTGAACAGGTCGCCGACCTGCTGGCGTCCCCGAACACCCGGCTGGTCACGCTGACCGTGACCAGCGAGGGCTACCAGGTGCGTTCTGATATGCCCACGGTTCGTCACGATCTGGCAGCTCCGGACGATCCGGTGACCGCGGCTGGACTGCTCGTCGCCGCCTTACGTCGACGTCGCGCGGAGGGCACAGGCCCGTTCACAGTGCTGTCCTGTGACAATCTCGACGATTCGGGTGCGGCGACTCGGCTTGCCGTTCTCGAGTTCACGGGCCTGCTCGACGCCCAGACCGGTGAGGACCTCACCTCCTGGGTCCGGGAGAACGTGACCTTCCCCAATGGCATGGTGGACCGCATCACCCCGACCACCAGCCCCGAGCTGCGCGACCAGATCGAGGACGAATTCGGGGTGCCCGACCGCTGGCCGGTAGTCACGGAGCCGTTCCGGCAGTGGGTCGTCGAGGATGACTTCTGTACCGAGCGGCCTCCGCTGGAGCGTGTCGGCGTGCAGGTGGTCGACGACGTGACCCCGTGGAAGGTCATGAAGGGCCGCCTGCTCAACGGCGGGCACTGCGCACTCGGGTACCTGGGTGTGCTCGCAGCGCTGGAGACCACCGATCAGGCCATGGCCGAGCCTGTGCTGTCGGAGTACATGTCGCGTCTGCTGCGCGAGGAAATCGCCCCGCTGCTCCCGGAGCTGCCCGGCCAGGACACCGACGAGTACGTGACGACGACCCTCGACCGCATCGCGAACCCTGCCATCGGCGACAGTTTGCTGCGGCTGTGCCGGCGAGGGTCGACGAAGATCCCCCACCATGTGCTGTCCTCGTTGGGAGAGGCCCGCGTGGCGGGCAGGCCGCACCGGCTGCTGCTGGCGGCGCTGGCGGGGTGGCTACGCTTCCTGCGGGGTGAGGACATGGAAGGCCGTCCACTGACCGTCGAGGACTCGCGAGCCGAGGATCTCCGGCGCGCCGCGCATGCCGGTGGCGACGATCCCACGACGCTGCTGGGGTTTCGAGACATTTTCGGTGACCTGGCCGACGACGCTGACCTGGTCGCGGAGCTCGGCGACCTGCTCACGCGAGCATCTCGCGACGGGATTCGCGGCATGCTCGCGGCCGTGCTCGACTTCGACGAGGAGGTCCGGTGACGAGGATCCCGAAGACCCCAGGCTTCGCTGTGCCGGAGGGCCTGGACCCCTCGGTGGTCAGGATCGTGCTCTGCGACGCGGACGACAACCTGTTCCCCTCGGAGGCGCCCGCCTTCACCGCGTCGACTGAGGTCACCAATGACTTCCTGGAACGTATCGGGGTCGACCGCCGTTGGACACCCGAGGAGCTGCGTCGCGCCGCCATGGGACGCAATTTCCGCTCCGTGGTCCTGCAGGCCGCGGCCGACGCCAGCGTGCCCGTGGAGACTTCAACGGATCCTGTCGAGCCGGCGGAACCGTCCGCGGGAGTCACTGAGCGCGTGTCGGCCGCCGAGATGGAGTGGTGGGTCGCCGAGGAGAAGCGTCGCGTGAGCGATCGGCTGCGCGAGGTGCTGCGACCGGACCCCGAGGTGCTGGGCCCGCTCGCCAGCATGGGCGAGAGGTACCGCCTGGCGGCGGTGAGCTCGAGCGCGCTGAGCCGCCTGGAGGCATCTTTCACCGCGGCCGGCCTCACTGGGCTGCTTCCGCCCCAGGTGCGCTACAGCGCTGAGGACACGCCCCCGGTTCCCACCAGCAAGCCCGATCCGACCGTCTACCGGATCGCCTGTGAGCGCGAGGGTGTAGCACCCACAGAGGCGGTGGCTGTTGAGGACTCCTTGACGGGGGCGACGGCGGCTGTCCGGGCGGGTATTCCCACCGTCGGCAATCTCCAGTTCGTTCTTCCGGTCGAGCGCGAGGCGCGGATCGCGGCTTTCCACGAGGTCGGCGTGGCGGCCGTGGTGGAGAACTGGTTGCAGCTGGCGTCGTTGCTGCGCGTCGACGAGGCCGAGGGAGACGAGACCGAGGGATGAGCCCGACACCCGCGGAAGCCGTCGCCCAGGTCAGTGCGTACGGTCCGTCCCTGTCGGCCGGTCCAGGCGATCGGTGCCAGTAGGGCTAGGGCGCGTATTCGGTTGTGATCAAGGGGTGGCTCACGTGAGCTCCTTGATCCAGATTATCGAGGCGCGGAGCTGGAGACCCGCAAGATAGCTGCCCGGGGGTCGGGTAGCTCCGGCGCGTTACCGCGCCGGAGCTACCTCAGATGTTCATGGTCTTGGTGGAGCGCCCACGGGTAGATGAAACTAGACATGTCATCCGCTGACGTCGCCAGTTCTTGGTACCGGCGAGTCCGGCCCTCAGATTGACGCTGGAACCCGTCCCGGTTGGGTACCCCGGGTTGCTGCCGTAGAGCGCGAGTCTCAGGATCTTGATCCTCTTGCGGGTTCCGCGGATGACGTGTCCTGCCTGGTCAGGAGATGCGTGGAACAGGAGTTGCCATGGAGATCATCTATCCGCGGTGCGCGGCGATCGACGTGGGCAAGAGGGAGATCGCCGTCGCCGTCCGCGCGCCCGGGGACACCGCTGGGGAGCGTCGTCAGCAGATCAGGTCGGCGAGACACAGGTAAGCGCCTGCGGGGAATACGTGGGGATGCAGGACACGGCAGTGGTCCCATTCGGAAGAACATTCAGGTGAACAGCATGATCTATCAAGGCCTAAGATGGTCTTGAAAACCGCTACGACAGGCGAGACCGAGCCCGCCAGCGCTCGGACCGTCAGGAGTTTGATCCCGACCGCCGTGTAGCCAACCGTGTAGCCAAGCCGGCAGACGTCCACGGACGACGACGGACGGCCGTGGAACTGGCGCCCAGGTCCGGCCAACTGTATGGACGAACCCGGACGCTGGCGGACGGATCGGACCGACTTTGCAAGGCAGGGGTTAGGGGTTCAAGTCCCCTCGTCTCCACCAGAGTGGCCATGTTCAAACCTCGGTTGATTATGATCAGCAAGGGTTGATCTTTTTCGATAGGAAGTAGGCCGTAGGGCCGCTGCCGGGGCAGGCAGCCGGCGAGGCTCGGTGGCTGCCTGCGCAGGTCGCCGGGGTCGTCGTCGTGCCGGTCGCTCTCCGTCGCGTCTGCGGGGTCTTGGGCGCGATCTGCGCAGAATGGACGAGGTAACAGGTGTGCAGGCGATCGGCGACGAACTCCTGCGCTGCGGGGATGGCTGAGCGGACGGCACCGGGGCGATGGGGAGACGGCGCTGCCGGAGGCCGGCCGACGGCTATATCTCGTGGGCGATCCGGGTGAGCGTGGCCACGGTGGCGCGTGGGGGCGCGCTGGCTATTGCCAACTGGGACATGACTTGCAGGTATCGGTCGACCTCGTGGGGCTTGTCTAGGAAAAGGGCTCCGGTGAGCTGCTCGAGGTACACCACGTCGGTCTGGTTCGTCGCGGGTGACTCCGGTCCGGGGAAGCGAAGGATGGTGAATGCGCCGCACTCGGCCACGTGGGCGCCGAGCGCGAACGGCATGATCTGGATCGTGATGTTCGGCCGGGTGGACATGGCGGCCAGATACTCAAGCTGGGCACGCATCACTGCCGGCCCGCCGATCGACCGCCATAATGCCGCCTCGTCGAGCACGACCCAAAGCTGGGATGGGTTCGGCCGCGACAGCAACCGCTGCCGGCTTGTCCGGACCGCGACCCGCCGCTCCACGACGTCGGGTGCCAGGCGGTGGTCGCCGGCCGCGATGACCGCTCGGGCGTAGTCGGGGGTCTGCAGCAGCCCGGGAACGAACTGGACCTCGTAGCTGCGGATAAGGGTGGCCGCTTCCTCCAGGCCGATATATGGCGCGAACCAGCTCGGCAGCACGTCACTGTAGGGCTGCCACCATCCTGGTGCATTGGCTTCCGGGACCAGTTCCAGCAGCGGAGCCCGCTCGGCGGCGTCGGTGATGCCGTAATAGGTCAGCAGGTCCGCGACGTCTCGTTCCTTGAAGCTGACCCGTCCGAGCTCCAGCCGACTGATCTTCGATTCCGAGGCCCGGATGTGATAGCCGGCTTCCTCCCGGCTGATCCCGCGGTTCTCCCGCAGCTTGCGCAACTGGGAGCCGAGCAGGATCCGGCGCGCTGTCGGACTACCCCCCGGAAGGTCGGTCACCTCTGCACCCCCGCAGCCGCGCTTAGCGCGGACAGACCCGCTGCGCGCTGGCTCAGCCACGACACGCCCGCCGGGACCGGACGATAGCGTACCCCGAGTGTACGTCGATGACCGGGACGACGGACATCATCACGCCGCGACCAGGACGGTTGGCCCGGAACCGGTCATGTGCTGGGGCTGTCGCGCTGCGTTGGAGGTGTGTGCTATCGGGCGCTTTAGGGCTTGCGCGCGATGGCGCCGAACTGGGGCACCTCTGGGGGAAGGCCGCCAGACGGGGCGGGATCGGGCCGCCATCGAGAACAGGACACGATGCCGGGCTCCAGAAGCTCCAGGCCGTGGAAGAAACGGGCGATCTTGTCGCGGCTGCGGGAGGTGATCGGCGGGGTGGCGTGTTCGTTCCAATGACGCATTGACGCGGCATTGGCCTCGCCACCGAGTTCGTGTGTCGGGTGTGCGACCACCAGATAGCTGCCGGATGGCACGTGGTTCATCAGGTGGTCGACCACCGCGACCGCCGTGTCGGTGTCGAGGATGAAGTTCAAGCTGCCGAGAAACATGATCGCAGTTGGTTTCGCGAAGTCCAGGGTCTCGGCCGCGGCCCGCAGGATCGAACCGGGATCGTGGGCGTCCGCATCGATGTAGTCGGTGGCGCCCTCGGGGGTTCCCACGAGCAGGGCACGGGCGTGCACCAGCACGAGCGGGTCGTTGTCCACGTAGACGATCCGGCTGTTGGGGGCGATCCGCTGGGCGACCTCGTGGGTGTTGTCCGCGGTCGGCAGTCCGGTGCCGATGTCGAGAAACTGACGAATCCCCACCTCGCTGGCGAGGTAACGCACGGCGCGGCCCAGAAACGCCCGATCGGCTCGGGCCACGTCCACGATGCCGGGGAACATCTGCTGGACCTGCTCGCCGACCTCGCGGTCCGCGGCGAAGTTGTCCCGGCCGCCCAGCCAGTAGTTCCACACTCGGGCGTTGTGGGCGACCGTGATGTCGAAGCCGAGGTCGCCACCCCAGTCAGGTTGGTCTTCGGCAATGGCGGCGGATCGAAAGTTCCAGACCTTCGTCGGGTCCGCCGGGGGGCCGCCGGGAAGAGGGCCCGGGTCGGGACTGGCGGGAGTCGACGTGTCCTCTGCCACCGGGGCGTCTCCTTCGCGGACATGGGATGGAACCGGCACAAAGGTATGCCCACGCGCCGGTGCCCGCCAGGGCGTGTCTGAAGGATGTTCGATCGCGCAGCCGGGTGGGGCAACGGAGATGGCGTGGCGCGAGAGCGCAGGGAGAAGAATGCCGTCTGGTCATGGCGGCCGATGCCGCCATGATGCTCGACGCACAGAGCTACGATCCGGGTCAGAGGCCGTTCGGTCGGTCATTTCGCAGGACTCGGTCGGAAGGACCCGGCGTGGCAGACGACAGCGAGCTGCCCGCCGTCCGGCAACCGGCCGTTCGTCACGATCCTGGGGCCCCCGCTCCAGCGGGGATCGCGCTGGCCTTTACCGGGGTGGGGAAGATCTTCCCGGACGGGACCGAAGCCTTGCGTGACATTTCTTTCACGGTGGGAGACGGTGAGTTCGTAGCGGTGGTCGGGCCGTCAGGGTCAGGCAAGTCCACGCTGCTGCGGATCGCGTCGGCCCTGACCGAGCCCTCGTACGGGACAGTAGCCGTGAGCACCGCCGTTCCCGGCTACGTCTTCCAGGATCCAACGCTGCTGCCGTGGCGCAGCGTGGAGGGCAACGTCGGCCTGCTGGCCCAGTTGGACGGTGTTCCCAAGCCCGAGCGACGCCGGCTTGTCGCGGAGGCGATCTCGCTGGCCGGGCTCGCGGGTTTCGAGCGTCACCGGCCCACGGCGTTGTCCGGTGGCATGCGGATGCGGGTGTCGCTGGCGCGGGCGCTGACCGTCCGACCGTCGCTGTTCCTGTTCGACGAGCCGTTCAGCGCGCTCGACGAGATAACCCGGCAGCGGCTGGGACAGGAGGTGCTGCGGCTGTATGGGCAGGAGCGGTTCGCCGGCCTGTTCATCACGCACTCGGTCGTGGAGTCGGTCTGGCTCGCCAGCAGGGTGGTGGTCCTGTCCACCCGCCCGGGTCGGGTGCTGGCCGAGATCGATGTCCCGTTCGACTACCCGCGGCAGGTGGAGCTGCGGTTCGACGCGGCGTTCGGCCGCACGGCGCGTACCGTGTCCGAGGCGTTACGGGAGTCCTTCGCGTGACCGCGGTGAAGCGGCCGCGGCCCCCGTCTCCGGCTTTCCCGGCGCCGCCGGCGGGACCGGCGGGACCGGCACGAGGCGCACACGCACATTCCCGCTGGGGCCGGGCTGTACGGGTGGTGGCGCCGCCGCTGGCGGTGCTCGCCGCGGTCGTCGGTGTCTGGTACTCGGTGAGCTACCTGGCCCTCGCGCCGCGTCGACGGTTTCTTCTCCCGCCGCCGCACGAGGTGGTCACTGACGGGTTCGGGGACTGGTCGACCTTCCACGAGATCCTCACCGGGCTGGGCGAGACCGCGCAGGTCGCGCTTGTCGGCCTGGCCATCGCCGCCGCGCTCGGCATGGTCTTCGCGGTGCTGATGAGCCAGGCGCGGTGGGTGGAGCGGTCGTTCTACCCGTGGGCGGTGGTGCTCCAGACGATCCCGATCCTGGCGGTCGTCCCACTGATCGGGTTCTGGCTCGGGTACGGGTTCTGGTCACGCACTGTTGTGTGCGTCCTCATCGCCTTGTTCCCCATCATCACGAACACCCTGTTCGGACTATGGTCAGTGGACGCCGCGCATCACGACCTGTTCACGCTGCGCCACGCTAGCCGGTGGGCGCGGCTGGTCCACCTCGAGGTCCCGAGCGCTCTTCCGGCCGTGTTCACAGGACTGCGGATCTCCGCTGGTCTGTCGGTGATCGGCGCGATCGTCGGCGACTTCTTCTTCCGGGAAGGACAACCCGGCATCGGCAGCCTCATCGACGACTACACCCGCGGGCTGGAGTCGGCGCCACTGTTTGCCGCGATCATCGTGTCGTCCCTGTTCGGCCTCGTGGTGTTCTGGGTGTTCGGCCTGGTCGCACACCTGGTCGTCGGGGGCTGGCACGACTCGGGACGGCGGTCGTGACCCCGGGCCGCGGCGATCGACGAGGCCCCGTCCGCTGTAGCTTCACTCACCTTCAGCCCTGTCCCTTCTGAACGCATCGAGGAGAGCAATGCGAGCATCAACATCGCGCCGGCGCCGCGCGGTTGTATGGATCGGCGCCGGCGCGGTGGCGGTGACGGTGGCGGCCTGCTCCAGCTCGGATGGCGGGTCAGCCACTGGGCCCACCGCCACGGTAGGCGGCGGCCCGGGGGCCGCGTCCCAGTACACCACCCCGCTCAAAGGCGTCTGCCCGGACACTGTCGTCGTGCAGACGAGCTGGTGGCCGGAAGCGGACCAGGGGTTCACCTACCAGCTACTCGGACCCAAACCGACGATCGACGCGGACCACAACCGGGTGGTTGGCCCGCTCGGCGCCACCGGTGTCCGCCTGGAGATCCGCTCCGGGGGCCCGGCCGCCGGCTACCAGCAGCCGTCCGCGTTGATGGCCCAGGACGACCAGATCCTGCTCGGTTACGTCGGCACGGACGAGGCGATCCAGAACTCCGGCAAGATCCCGACGGTGGCGGTGTTCTCCTCCTACGACCGCAACCCCGAGGTCTTTCTGTGGGGTAACCCGGACTGGAACTTCACCGGCATCGGCGACATCGGACAGTCCGGGGCGAAAGTTCTCGCCTACGCCGGCGCGGCCGACATCGACCTGTTCGAACGCCAGGGACTGCTGAGGAAATCGCAGGTCGACACCTCGTACCAGGGTAGCCCGGACCGGTTCGTCGCCGCCGACGGCAAGGTCGTACAGCAGGGCTTCGTCACCAACGAGGTCTACCATCTCGAACACGACGTGCAGGCATGGAACAAGCCCGTCAAATACCTGCTCGTCGATGCCTACCCCATCTACCAGTCCGCCCTGGCCATCCGCGTGGACAAGCTCGAGGCCAACCGCGCCTGCCTGGCCAAGCTCGTTCCGCTGTTCCAACGGGCGCAGCGCGACTACATCACCACCCCCGGCCCCACCAACCAGATGCTGCTCGACGCCATCAGCAAGATGCATACCGCGGGGTTCAGCCTCTCCCCTGGCCTGCTCACCTACGCCAACCAGACACAGCGAAACCTCAAGCTGATCGCAAACGGCACCGATGGGATTCTCGGCAGTTTCGACAACGCGCGCGTCCAGAAGCTGATCGATGACCTCGTGCCCCTCTACACCGATAAAGGCACCAATCCGAAAACCGGCCTGACCACCACCGACGTGGTGACCAACCAGTTCCTCGACAAATCGGTGTCCCTCAACTGAGGCTGTTTCGTAACTCGGTTGGGTGTGGTGCGGCTGTCCGGGCGGTGCCCGGACAGCCGGCCCGGCTGATGGTGTAGCGGTGGGCGATGCAGCCAGCCCTCTGCAGCAGAAACGGCGCCGGCGGAAATGAGCGGACTCCCTCCACTGCCAGCGACTTAAGACGGGTAGTAGCTCCAGCCCGAACAGCCGACGTGATCCTCGCAGACTCGAAACTGCTTGATTCGCGAACTGTAGGTAGCCCACGGTCCCCAGTCGCCACGTGCGCCATTGCCATCCCACTGGGAGAGGTGAGCTCCGTTAACGAGATAGGCGTCCGCATACACGCCATTGCCATCGCGCTCGCCGTCGTAGGCCCGCATGAAGTATGCGGTTGCCTGATCTGCGTCGGAGCCGTGATAAAGCAGTACGCTGGCACTGGCCGGTCCTGTGAAAGCCATGGTAAGGGCGGTTGCGCTGGTAAGCACGACGCCTCCCAGAGCAGTAGTACGCAACGATCGTTAGGTGAGCACGGCGCCTCTGCTCTGCGACTTGGCAGAGGGCGACAGTCGACGGCGAACACTGGTATCGGCGCGGTTCGCCGTGAACCGTGCGTCTTCGGCTCGACAAGCCGCGGCTGTCCGCCGACACGTTGGACCGAGCGGCACACGCGCAGCGTTCCCGCGTCGAGGTCGATGCCGTCCTGGCGCCGATGTTCGGTGTGCCGTGGAGGAGAGGCGGAGACTGCCGGCGGCTCGTAGTTGTCAAATGATTGATTGACGAACGGCCGTTGTGGATCAGCTCTCCTGGGTCTTCGCAGCTCTTGCGGACCCGACCCGGCGTGACCTGGTCGCACGGCTGACCGAGGGCGACGCCACGGTCGGCGAGCTCGCCGCCCCGTACGACGTCACCGTGCAGGCGGTCTCCAAGCACCTCAAGGTGCTCGAACAGACGGGCCTGGTCAGCCGTACCACCGAGGCCCACCGCAGCCCAGTGCATCTCGAAGCGGAGGTGTTCGACCTGATGACCGCATGGATCGAGCGATACCGCCGCCGGGCCGAGCAACGGTACCGCCGCCTCGACGCCGTGCTGGCCGCCCTGAACGACGACGCCACCAGCGACGCCACGAACGACGCCCGCAACGACGAACGACCCATGAAGGGAACAGCCTGATGAACACCATCGACACCATCGAGACCGCCGTGATCGAGGCCGACAAGACCGTGCCGATCATCCGGATCACCCGCGACTTCACGGCCACTGCGGGGCAGCTGGTGCGGGCCCACACCGATCCCGCGCTGGTCGTGCAATGGGTCGGGCCGAACGGGCTGGCGACCCGGATCGAGTACTGGGACGCCAGGACCGGCGGAAGCTGGCGCTATGTCGCAGCCCGCGACGGCAACGAGTTCGGCTTCCACGGCTGCTTCCACGAGGTCCGCACCGACCGGATCGTGCAGACCTTCACGTTCGAAGGCGACCCGGACGGTGTCGCGCTCGAGACGTTGTGGTTCGAGGACCTCGGCGACGGCCGCACCAGGCTGCACGCCCAGTCGCTGGTGGACAGCTTCGAGAGCCGGGACGCCTGGCTGCGCAGCGGGATGGAGACCGGGATCGACGAGGGCTACACCAAGCTCGACGCCCTGCTGCGCGCCGGCAGCGTCTGAGAGGCGCGCCTCGCGGGCTCGGGCTGTCTACCATCCCGGAACCGCGGCGAGCACGGCTGCGGCGTTGGCGGAAACCGGCTCGGCGGGGTCGGCATCAGCGACCTTCGCGTGGGAGCCTCGCACCCCGAGGTCTCTTGCGGCGGAGGGTGTGATCACGAGGCCGCAGTTTGCCGCAAGGCACCGACAAGTTCACAGGCGACCCGCGGGTAATCGGTAACAAACGACCTAATCATGCTTCGAGGCGGTCCGAGGTGCCCATGACAGCCTTGGAAAATTACTTAATGCAATTATATAATTACTAAAGGTGAAATTTGTGCAGCTTATGATCCCGCGATGGCGGGCTGGTCAGAGCTGCCGCTTTAGACCGTGTCTCGTGTGCTGTGGATGGGTTGATCGTCTGATCCTGGGAGGGTGGACTGGTCTTCCGCTCACGGTGGGTGTGTCCGCGGCGAACGCCAACGACAGCTATGCGCTTTGCCCGTTGCTGATGGGGATTACTCGGGGTATCGGACGGTTTACTCCTGCCACTGTTGCTGCGCGAACCCATTGCACGTCCAGAGCTGGACCTTCGTGCCGTTACCGCCGATGGTGTTCGTATCCGCGTCGAGGCACATCGCTGGCCACTGCACGCTACGAATCAACGCCCCAGTGGTATACGGATCGCCCTCGTAGTCCCACCGTTGCTGTACGGATCCATTGCAGGCCCAGAGCTGGACCTTCGTGCCATTGGAGCTGTGACCGTTGAGGTCAGCGTCAAGGCACATCCTCTGCTCGAAGCGATTGTTATGGAGGGTGAAGCCGCTTGTGTGTGCTGGAGCTGTTGTGACATCCAGATTTCGGCTGGATTCGTCCGGTGTGGTGGGTCCGGTCGAATCGTTCGCCCGGTTCAACCATCCATTGATCAGGAGTATGGAAATTATGATCGTCGCTACGAGCACGACCGCGCTGAGCACGCCGATGAGCCAGGGTGACCGCTTGCGGCCTGAACGGTCAGGCGACTTGGATATGGGTAGCTGCGGCCGAGGAGGCTCGGATTCGGTCGGCAACAACTGAGGTGGCTCGGGTGGGGTGGTGTTGTAGCGGCCGAGGTCCGCGATCACGGTGGGAGGTAGCCAGCTCTCGTCGATCCGCAGCCGCTTGTCGGTGGACGCCGCCCGGCACAGCTCGATCAATCCCGCGGGGGTGGGGCGACCCGCCGGATCCTTTTCCACGCACCGTTCCAGTACGCCACGGATCTGGTCCGGGCAGCGGTCCCAGTCGGGCTGTTTGTGCTCGATGCGGTGGAAGACGGCGGCGTCCCCACCGAACGGCAGCTCGCCGGTGACCGCGTAGTAAGCAGTGGAACCGAGGGAGAAGATGTCCCCGGATGTCTCCAGGGACTTTCCCCGGACCTGCTCGGGGGCCATGAACGCGGGGGTGCCGATCTGTACCCCAGCCTGGGTGAGCCTCGTCGAGGAGGCTTCGACCGCCCGGGAAATGCCGAAGTCGATGACGCGGGGGCCGTCCGCGGCAAGAATGATGTTGCCTGGTTTGAGGTCACAGTGGATCACGCCGGCGGCGTGGATGGACTGTACGGTCCGGATCTGTCGATGTACCCATGGGGAGGGTTATCGGAAAATCTTGAAGAAGATCGTGGTCAAACGCGATCAAAACTGCAACCTACGATGACATCCGCTGATCGTCATCAGGAGAAGTCGGACTTCACCACCGCTGATCTGTCGATTCCGGTGCTGGAAGACGCACTGCACGTTCGTCGCGCTCTCACGTTGGCACGCGGCATGTGCACGGAACAGATCATGGGTGCACGCGCCGCATGCATGATGAGAACGTGATCTGCGAGTGGCTCGGCAAGTGGGTATGGGCCCGTCCACGGTGGAGCGCGGTATATCCCTACCGTGTGCGGTATCGGCAGGGGTGGACTTCCGTCGCTCCCGCCGACACCGCACGACAAAGGTCAAAGTATTGGTGTCGTTCCTGAAACCGCGGTGTTCAGCGCATGCAGGGTATGTTGAACGCGCCGCTGTTCGCCGCGGTGACGGTGTTGGTGCACGAGACGACGTTGCGGGTCTTGTCCGGTTTGTCGATGTTGACGCCGTAGCCGGGGCCGCGGACGTCGAGCCGGTTCCCGGTGATGATGTTGCCGGTGCCCCAGCCGTCCACGACCACGTGGGTTTGGATGCCGTCCTGCGGGCTGTTGACTCCGGTGTTGTCCTCGATGCGCCAGTTGTTGCCCTTGACGTCGATCCAGGAGTCGGCGTAGTTCGCGCCGGTGATGGTCGCGCCGTCGAAGCTGTTGTTGCGGAGGACGCCGCCGCTGGTGGCTTCCTTGATGTCGATGGCTTCGGCGGTCACGCCGCTGATGGTGTTGCCGATGATCTGGTTGCGGTCGGAGGCGTCGGGGCGGCCGCCGCTGAACCGTTTCCAGTTGGATTCGGCGGTGCCGATGTAGATGCCCTCGCCGAAGCCGCGGTCCTTGCGGCCGGTGCCGGTGACGGTGACGCCGACGACGACGTTGTCGGTGGAGAAGTTGCGGAGGTGGACGCCTTCTTGGCCGACGTTGCGGACGAGTAGGCCGGTGATGACTGCGCCGGTGGTCTGGTCGGTCATGAGGCCTTTCTGGCTGTTTTGGAGGGTGAAGCCGTCGAGTCGCCAGTGGTCGGCGTTGTCGAGGTGGAAGGCGTAGCCGCCGGTGATCGATCCGCCGTCGATGATGGCGTTGCGGGAGCCGCGGACGGTGATGGGGGCGGTGGTGGTGGCGGGGTGGTTGGCGACGAAGGTGCCGCGGTATTGGCCGTCGGCGAGTTGGATGAGGTCGCCGGGTTGGGCGGTGGTGAGGGCGGTGGTGAGTTGTTCGGTGGTGGATACCGCGATGGTGCGTAGTGGTGGTGGGGCGGAGGGGATCGCGGCCAGGGCTGCGGGTGGTACCGGCGCGGCCGGCACGGCAGGCCTAGCCGGCACAACCGGTACGGGTACAGCCGGTGCGGCTGGGGTCAGGAGTGTTGATGTCACGGACGGTGCTTGAAATATCGGTGTCGCTCCGCCGGTCGCGGAAGGTTGTGGCCGTGGATAGCCGCTGGTCGGCGGTGCCGTACCGGCGGTCAGTTCCGTCAGACCGGATTTGGCTGGGTTACATGCGGTGAGCCCACTGGCCAGAAGAAGAGCAGCGAAAAGTGCAACGATTGCCGGCAGCCGGACGGCGACCGGGCGGAGTGGGGTTCCGTGTTCGTCAGGCCGGTCAGCTGTATCGTCCGTCCGGCAGTGACGTCGAGGACCTGCCTCGCCTTCCAATGATCGTGCTGGAACACCCCACCGTAAACCATTTTTGATCATCACTGGCTTTGCTGCTCCTTCCATAGGTTCCGATCTTCGTGAACCCCCCCTAGAAGGACAAATGGAGTATAGAGCCGGCTTGGATGCTCTCGGTCGCGGGTCTGGCACACGACGGCGGGTCGCGGCGAAACGGCCGCGGTGAAACGGCTGCGGAGCCCTGTTGATGACTGCGTTGACGACGTCCTGGAAACCCCGGCCGGGTCACCGCGGCGGCGTTACGATCGGTGCTACAGCGGATGCTACGACCGGGGCGACCTCCAGGATGCGGACCGGTCGATGCAAGACTTGCCGTATGGCGAACAGATCCCGAACCCGCACAGCCCGGATCGTCGCGACGGGGGTCGGGTTGCTGTTTCTTGCAGGTGCTGCCGCCTGCGGTTCCAGCGACGAAACGCCGGCACCGGTGGCGTCGTCGAAGGTCGCGGCGCCGCTTGGTGCGGAGGCCGGCATCAGAGCGCAGACCGGCAGTGACGGGGGCTCCTCCCCGCGTCCGCCGGCTGGTCCCGGCGGCCAGTTGACCCCGGCGCCCGGATCACCACCGGTGTGTACCGAAGCAGGTCTGCGATTGGCTCCAGGTGCGTCCGCGGGTAATGCGTCCGCCGATCGCCAGGGATTCGTCGTCGTTCTTACCAACATCTCGGACAAGCCATGCTCGATGATCGGCTATCCGTCCGTGGCCGCCACGGACAGCAACGGCCGGCAGGAGCGGCCCGCAGCCCGGTCCGAGGGCGGCAACCTGTTCCGGGTGGGTCCGCCCGAGACGGTGGTCCTCCAACCGCAGGGTGCTGCGTCATTCGGTGTCGAGTGGACGGCTGTAAGGTCCGGCGACGAATCCGCCTGCCTGCCCTATGTGAAGATCGTCATTGTCCCGCCGCACCAGGCCCGCGGCCAGGAGGTGGAGCGACAGACGACCATCTGTGACGCGTTTCAGGTGCATCCCGTCGTGGCCGCAACCGCTGGGACGCGGCCCCGGTAGACGCGGTCCCGGTAGCAGGCGCTGCCCGCCGGCTCCGGCGGGCAGCTCACCTCACGGACTCACGACGATACGGACCCGCAACGCCACCGGATTCAACGACGCCACGGATTCACGACGACGCCCGAGCGCCGGCAATGCCCCGCAGCCGCGGGACGGCGCATACTCGCTGAGGATTCCATCCCAGCTCGGAATACATGTCGTTGTCCTGCCAGCGGGCCAACGCCTCCCGGTCGAGGGCTGCCAGGGACTCCGGTAGCGCGTTCAGGTGGTGCCACTGCAGGCGGCTTACTTGAGGGTCCGTGCCCGGTGTCGGTATCCCGCTCCAGTGGGTCAGCCGGAAGAACAGTCCCAGCCGTTCGCCGCCACCGATGAACCGATGATGGGCCACGTGCGCCAGCCACACATGAGCCGCCATTGTCATCACCGACAGGGTCTCGTCGGCTATACGCAGCACAGCCTCGATCGCCGGTTCCCCACCGTCCAGCTCGGACCATGGTAACCGCCACGGTGAATCCGATTCAGTGGCACGACAGAGCAGAACCGACCCGTCCACACGCCACATCAGCACATGGACGTCGACCGGCAAGCCCATACTCAGGCCCGCATCGTTGACCATCACCACTCCCACCCTCGGCGGGTGTCGCCAGCAGTGGCACCAGGCCACGGATGCGCCCACACCGTCTTCCAGGGGGGTCGCCCTGCGACCTCCCTGTCCCCTCGCAGCCGGTTGAATACCTCGTCGGCGCTGTCGGTTGCCTGCTCGTTCCGCGGACCGGCAACCGCCCGGCGCTCAGGCTCACCCCATGTGACAGCGGGACATTCCGCGCCCGAATCGGTGACCCGAAAACGCGACCACGAATGTCTCACCGTCATGTCCGTGAACTGGTCTGTCAACTGGCTACCGACCACGTTGCCGGGATGTTGACAACGAACCGCCATAGCCGCGGATCGCCGGGTGGTCACGGCGACGGGCACTCTTCCGGTGCTCGGCGACGGCGTCATCGGCGTCGCCGAGCACCGGGTGCGTGTCCGTGGGTTGTCATCACGGCCTCCCCGGAACCCCCTACTTGCGCGACGCCAGTCTGGCTGCTCGCACATCATGGCGTTTGTTGCGTGCAAATGCAAGGCGCGGGTGCACGTGCAGCAGATGCCGGAACCGGTAGGGGCCCGAAGATCGGGTGTCATACTCTTGTGCTCAGGCGATGCTGAAGGGGGGCGGGTTGTGATGACGGTTGAGTCCGGTGGGGGTCCCACGGTGCGTCGGATTCTCCTCGGCTCCCTGTTGCGGCGGTTGCGCGAAGACAAGGGCATCAGTCGTGAGGAGGCCGGGTACAGCATCCGAGCCTCCGAATCCAAGATCAGCAGACTGGAGTTGGGACGGGTCAGCTTCAAGGAACGAGACGTGGCCGATCTGCTCACTCTCTACGGTGTCATGGACGAGGCCGAGAGAGCGCCGCTGATGGCACTGGTCCGCGAAGCCAACACGCCGGGTTGGTGGCAGAATTTCACCGACGTCCTACCGAGCTGGTTTCAGTCGTATATAGGTCTGGAGGAAGCGGCGACGCTGATCCGGACCTACGAGATCCAGTTCATCCCGGGCCTGCTCCAGACCGAGGACTATGCACGCGCGATTATAACGCAGGGTAACGGTGGTGCCCAGTCCGACACCATCGAGCGTCGGATCAGCGTACGGATGAACCGTCAGAAGCTGCTCGCAAGGCCGACGCACCCCAGATTGTGGGTGGTGATCGACGAGGCTGCCCTGCGGCGTCCGCTGGGTGGCCCCAAAGTGATGCGTGCCCAACTGGAGCATCTGATCAAACTGGCGAGTCAGCCTAATCTCAGCCTACAGATCATGCCTTTCCGCTTCGGCGGACACGCGGCCGAAGGCGGTGCCTTCTCCATCCTTCGCTTTCCCGAAGCGGATCTGTCGGACGTCGTCTACCTCGAACAACTCGCCGGCGCGGTCTATCTGGACAAACGGGAGGACGTGGACCGCTACATGGAGGCCATGGACCGCCTCTGTGTCGACAGTGTGCCTCCCGCAGCCAGCATCGACGTACTGAACACGATCATCAGTGAGTTTTGATCAGACAGGCTGAAGCAGGCGGACTGCCTCAGCCTGTGGGAGAAGGTACGGCCTGGGTCTGGCGGACCGCTACTGTAGGAATTCGTCGAAGTCGCCATCCTTGGCTCCGAGGACGAGTGCTTCGATCTCAGCGCGGGTGTAGATCAGAGCCGGGCCGTTCGGATCCCTGGAATTGCGGACCGCGATGACCTCCGGCGACAGCCGTGCCATCTCCACGCAGTTTCCCTGGGAATTGCTGCGCCGGCTTTTCTTCCAGGTGACCTGCGGTAACGCGGTCGTGGACATCCCGTTGTAGATCCCGGGCAAGTCGGTCTCCTTCACGTTGGAGGGGCTAAGACGGCGCGATCATGTTTTCCCGCGCCCGAGGTTCCTCTCGGATCCGGGGTCTGGAAGCCGGCCCGGAAGGTCCAAGTCTTCGGGTCGCTGCTGGGAGCCGGTGTCGGATACACGGTGGGTATCCCGGGTCGTAGCCCTCGTCGCGGCTCCTGCGGCTTGTGTCGTACGTGGACCACGCTTCCTCCCCCCGCGGATGGACAACCGGACGGTCGAGCATCAGCGTGTGCATATGCACGTACTTCGTGGGAAGGATACAGCACGGTCATCCGCACGTGCATATGCGAAATGTACTTCGGGGCGCGGTTGTCATGTGTCCTCTTCGGGGGCTCACCCGCTGTCATCTCCCACCCGGTCCGGGTGGAGCACAGCGAACTGTGGGAGCTCATGATGACGGCAAGTCACCAGAAAGAAATGATCAATCGATGACGGGATGGCCGGTCGACCGGAAACGCCGATGATCCTGACAGCGGCAGGAACATGTCGTGGCCACTAGCGCTCTGTTTCTTGCGCTCGCCGCCGGTGTCTACCCGCTGGGGCTGGCCATCGTCCTGCGCTATCTCGGTGAGCCGCCGTCGATGCGACATGCCTTCGCCTACCTCGCTGGCACCGCAAGTATCACTCTTGGGGCCGGTGTCGCGATCCTTGTAACGTTACGTGGTTCAGGATTGACCGAGCGGTCGCGTCCGACGCCGAGCGGTGGCATCGAGGTGTTTCTCGGGGTGGCACTGCTATATGTCGCGTTCAGGCTGAACCGGAGGCCACGGTCAGCCACGCGGGACGGGCCCGGACGTCCGGACGCATCCGTACGTCCGCACGAGCCCGAGCGCACCGATGGTATCGGGCATCCGGACGGGCCTGAGCATCCGGACGAGCCGAGGAAGGTTCCTGAGGGCATCAGGAACAGCACGCGCCGCGTCTTTCTCCTCGGCTTGATCACCTATCTGCCCTCCTTGCTCTACGTCAGCGCGATCAAGAATATTGCTGACGCGCACATGAGCAACGCGACCAGCGCGCTGCTCCTTGTGCTGTGTGCCGTGCTCGTACTGCAGATGGTGGAAATACCGATCATCCTGCGGTTGGTCGCTCCGCGCCGGACCGGCGCGATCCTCGCGTCGTACAACTCGTGGATGCACCGGCACGGACGGAGCATTGTGATCATTCTTGCTGTTGCGGGCGGCATCTACCTTCTGCTCACCGGCGTCATGACGCTTCTCGACTGACGCCGGAGTCGTTCACCGCTACTCGGGGCGTGAAGGGCCCGCCGGCCAATCGCGTTGCGGCTGGTCTGGGTTCGCTAGTATTCTTACTATCAGTAATATAATTGATTCTCTTCGCTATCGTCGCGTACGGTTCGTCCGCTGCGGGTCATCACTGCTTGGCCAACCTGGGGGACGGTCATGGTGCTGGGAGGGATCGAGCAGGTCACGGCAGACGAGCAGGTCACCGCCGAAGCCGACCTGCGTGTGCTGCGGGATCAGTGGGACGAGGTCGGGCAGCAGGTTCTGGATCTTGTGAGAACCCCTGAACTACTGCGGATCACTGAGCTGGATCGCAGGCTCGCCGGTTTCGACATCCCTGCCTTCCGGTCCGCGAGCATGCGCGTCGAGCGGGACCGGCGCGTCGAGGAGCTCGCTGCCGACCTCGCCAATGCCAAACGCCGATTGCGGGAGGCCGAGCGGGCCCGTGACAGGCGCCGGTCGGCTGCCAGCAGCGCGGCTGCCGCCCTTGCGGAGGTTGAGAAGGCACGTGTCGATCTTGCCGAGACTACCCGGCTGCGCACCGAGGTTCAGCGGCTGAAGGCCAGGGCCGCTCATACCGCCTCCGAGGTGCTCTCCGCTGAGCGACGACTGCGGGATGCACGCAGGCAGCGCGCCAGACTTTCCGGCGACTGGCGAGGCGACCGGTTTGGTAACCACAACGAACGATCCCGTCTCGGACGCCTCGTGTCGCAGCGGCAGGCGGAGTTTGGCGCGGCCGTGGCAGAGGCTGCTGAGGCGGATCGTCAAGCTTACCACCATCGCACACTTGTCGATCCGCTGATAGCCGCACATGAACGGGCCGCCGTGCCGGTGACCGCCGAGGAGATCGCTCGCCGGGACGCGGAGGCGGGCCAGGCGTGGTCGGCGCTCGCCGAGGCGAACCGAGCGTGCTGTGCCGCTGCCGAGGAGGTCGACCATTGTCAGGCAGTCCTGGTTGAGGTGGCCCGGCAGCCGGCCGCGACCGACGAGGACCGAAAAACGGTTGCGGACGCACAACGTAGCGGCTGTCCGGCTCTCGTCCGCGAACGGGAACGCCTGGCTGAGCTCGTCGCACCGCTGCTCACTCGCCGCAGGGAGCTGGAACGGTGCTACGAGCAGCTGCGCGCCGATATGACGAAATACCGTCCACAGGCGGCTTGCTGATCGAAATACCGTTGACGCCACGGCGTTGCCGTGCCGGTCCGACCCCGACAACGCCGTGAACGGGATTTTTCGTGCTTTTTCTTCCTACTTCTTCCGCCACGGACCGGTGATTGCGACGGTCAGGCCGTCACCCTGGACGTTGGCATACAGCCAGTTGCCGTCCGGGGAGAACGTCACGCCGGCCCACTCGCTGTCGGAAGCAGCATTGCGTGCCAGCGGGTATACAGTGCCGTCATCACCCACGACGGTCAGGTAGTTCTCGCCGTCGCCGTCCTCGGCGAGCACGATACTGCTTCCGTACGGCGATATGGTGATGTTGTCAGGACCGTCGAAACGTCCACCTGGAGCGATCCTGACCACCAGCTCGATGGTCGACTTCCGTGGGTTGAATTCCCAGACCTGGCCCTCGTGCACACCTGCCGACGGGGAACCAGCCTTGGCGTAGCTGGAGACGATGTAGGCGCTCGTCCGCTCCCAGAAAATTCCCTCGGCCTTGGGCACGCGGGTGATCGCGTTGTTGGCGAACTGCTTGCGGACCGATGTGGTCGTAGCGTCCGGGTCGGGTACGTCGACCCAGGTGACCGCAAGCGTGGTGCCAAGCTCGGTGAACACGGAGAGGTCGGGCACGCCGGCCACCGCGAGTGCTTGAAGCTTCCCGCCGGCTCGCAGGCTACCCGGGCCACCCAGCGGCTTCTGCGGCAGGAACCGGTAGATCAGCCCGAACGGCGAGCCCGCGTCCTCGGTGAGATACAGGACGCCGGTCTTGGGGTCGACCGCGACCGCCTCGTGTGCATAACGCCCGAGCGCTTTCAGCGGGACGGCCTCGGTGTCGGTGAGACGCCCCTGGGGGTCCACCTCGAAAACATAACCGTGGCTCTTTGTCAGGCGGGCGTCGGAAGCCGGGGTCAGCTCGGTCTCCTCACACGACAGCCACGTTCCCCATGGGGTGTAGCCGCCGGCGCAGTTGCGAATTGTTCCGGCGAGGCTTGCCACCTGCGAGATCAGCTGATTACCGTCGAGAACGACGGTGGTGGTCCCGCCTGCGGCGCCCGGATCGTAGACGAGTCCGGGCAGGTGCGGAACCGGGTCTGTCGCGCCCGGGGAAAGCTCGTGGTTTCGTACCAGCACCGCGTTGCTGTGCTTCCATCCGGGAAAGGCGAACATTCCGTCCGGCAGTCCTGGAAGCTTCTCGCCCGTGTGCAGCGTGTCCACGCCGGTTCGAGAGAGGATCTT
Organism: Protofrankia symbiont of Coriaria ruscifolia; assembly: GCF_900634745.1. Taxonomy (NCBI): domain Bacteria; kingdom Bacillati; phylum Actinomycetota; class Actinomycetes; order Frankiales; family Frankiaceae; genus Protofrankia; species Protofrankia symbiont of Coriaria ruscifolia. The sequence continues at coordinate 38,540 of NZ_CAAAFR010000006.1, read as the reverse complement.
GTATTGGAAACCCTGTGGAAGATCGATGACTTTTGCGGGATCGGGAACGAGCTCCCCATAGCCGTGGAACCCGTTCGGTTCCGCGGCCGAGGCGGTCCCGCCGAAGATGGAACCGATCGCTCCGGACAGAACGAATCCTAGACTTGCTGTTCCGGTGCCGGCGATGACCTGGCGACGACTCACAGACATGGGTATTTGTCCCCTCCTCGAAATACCGAGTCCGTACGCTTGCAGACCGATATGGCCACGAAGCGACACCTAGTCGAACGGCAGTCGACCACTTGATCGATGCGTTCCGCCGGGTACTGATCGTAGGCGTGTCAGGCAGGTTTTCGTCCGAAATATGGTAAAAATACTGGTTTTGGGAGTGCCGGGTCGGCCGGCGACTCATCGGGGAGTCGCCGGAGCTGGTCCTCCCACGGGCGATGCCCGCCGTGAGCCCCCTCGGCAGCCCCCGTCCGCGTGCGCGGCTGCAGCGACGGACACCGCCGTAAAATGGATGCCGCCGTAAAAATGCAGGTGCGGATCGTCGGCGTGACCCTGGGATCGCCGCACTGATCGTTACGCCGTTTCTCGGGCCTCGCAGTCGAACGAGGCCTTCAGGTCTGCCAGCACGATGATGGCGCCGACGGTCGCTCCGTTCGCCAGAATGATCGTCATTTCGTCGGTGAGCAGACCGTAGCTCAACCACAGAGTCACCCCCAGCCCCAGGACGCCCAGATAGGTCCAGGAAATGTCCCCAGCGGATCGCGTCCGCCATGACCGCAGCAGCTGTGGCAGCCAGCATCCCGTCGTCAGCGCGCCTGCCACCAGGCCCAGTATGGTCATCCGCGTCCCCTTCTCATCGTTTCGGTAGAGGATATAGAGGTCCGCTGGACGCGCTCTGAAAAAAGGGCGTTCATCGGCTGGCCGCCCCCGTGGCCGTCGAGGTCGGATCGTGGCCTGACCTCGACCTGCGTCTATATCGTTCGTGATCGACGGGGCGGGGGCCGCGTCCTGTAATGCTTGCCATAACGCACCATATGCGCCCCTGGGCCGGTGATGCGTGGGCGAATCAGTGGGCCTACAGCGATCGGGATGTCGATGCCGTCGATGTCGAATGGCCTCTGCGCGGGATGGTGTCATCGAGTGTACTCGAGGTGACTTCGTCACGGCAATTCGGTGGGGGTCACGGCCATTTAGTGGAGGGCGGTCAAATTATCCCACATGAATCATCGATAAAGGGGTGCATGCGGCCGGTGTTCGCGTTATCGTTCATATGTCCACGTTGGTCGCCTGGCTTCGTCCCTGATCCGCCGGAGTGATGGGCATGTATGTGCAGATCGAATGGCCGTTGAGGGGTCGGTACAGCCGTCCCGCATATTCTTTTGATTGTGGGCCGAAATGAGCCGTCCCGTGGACTGGGGTGTTCTCGGTCTGGACGCCGATCCGACACCGGGTGACTTGTTTGCCGTGCGGGATCTCGCGCGGCGTCTCCTGAAGTTCGCCGCGGATGTGGAGTGTGCCCGTGGGCAGGTCACCGCGGTGACCGCCGATGGAGTCGTACAGTCCTGGTTGGGACGGGCCGGCGATAGTTACCGGGACGAGCTCGGCGAGTTCCCCGGGCAGTTGCACAAGCTCGAGGTTTCTCATCGCATGGTCGGGAACGCGCTGAACGCCTATGGGCCAGTTCTGGAGACGGCGCAGGCGCAGGCGGACGCTGCGCTCGCGAGAGGTCGGGATGCGCGTGCTCGTCGGGACCATGCCTGGGCGCTGGTCAGTCTGACGCAGACAGCACTGGTCTCGGTGTCGCCCACGGTGACCGCACTTGCCCAGGGCGTCCCCGTTGACACAGCCGAGGTACCACTGCCTGATCCGGCCCAGGTCACGCAGGCGATCCGCAACCGTGACGCGGCTGCGGCCCGCCTCGACCAGGCGAGCAGATCCCTCCAGGATGCGCAGGACGATCTGGACGCGGCCCGCCGCCTTACGTCGGCCGCGAAGCAGCTGCGGGAGGACGCCGCGAAGATCTGCGCGGCCGCGATCCGTTCTGCTTCCCACGCTGGAATTCGGAACAGGTCCTGGCACTTCTGGGAGGGCCTGAAGGAACGGGCCGGGAGATTCTGGAACGTAGCTGTCCGGGCCGCGAAAATCACTGTTGCCGTACTGGGCGTGGTCGCGCTTGTCATCGGTGGGCCGGCCGCGTGGATAGTGCTCGCCGCCGCACTCGTGGTCCTTGCCGACACCCTCGTCCGATACGGTGACGGCCGGGCATCTCTGGGGGATGTCGGGCTTGCGTTGCTCGACTGCGTTCCCGGTACCAGAGGGCTCACCACGATCGGCGGGCTCGTCCGCGGTGCCGGCCAGGTCCTGCGCGGGGGCCGGGCCTTCACCCGTTCCGCCCTGGCGGCCGGCGGTACCCGCCTTGTGTCAATGGCCGCCGACATCCGGGGCGCCCCCGCCCGCACCACCACGCTGTTCAGGAACGCCCCGGTCAGGAACCCTCCGGCACGCGAGGGCGTCGCAAAGCTCGATACCGGGATGTCCACCGCTGGCGGTGAGGCCACCGGCCGGGCGGGCGAAGGGGCGTGGGCCGGTGAAGGGGGGCTCACGCTCACAGCAGAGCAGAACGTCTCCGTGGATCGCTTCCTGGATCACGCGGCTGGTGCGGAGCCGAGTATTCGCGCGGCACTATCATTGCTTGTAGCACGTCAACCCGGCGCCGAGCTTGTGGGTCTTGACCAGGCGTTGAAGTCCGCCGACTCCTTGAAGAGGAAGGTCGCCACCACGTTGTTCCATGCTCCCAATGTTTCGACCGGCGAGGCTCTCGTCCGGATCCGGGATTCGGTTCGCTACACCGCCTGCTTTTCCGCCGACACCTACAGCGGGGCAGTTCGGGACATCGTGACGCGACTGCAGTCCCATGGTTTCGAACGGCTCGACTTCAAGAACGGATGGGGAGGTGACGGCTACAAGGGGATCAATTCGATCTGGCGTGATCCGGGATCCGGCCAGGTATTCGAGCTGCAGCTGCACACGGCTGACAGTTTTGACGCAAAAACGATCACGCATGTGCTGTACGAACAGGTCCGTCTTCCCGGTACCAGCGCGGCACGTCGGAGCGCACTGGATGCGGAGCAGAACGAAGTCTTCTCCCGGGTACCTGTTCCGACTGACGCCGTGGACCTGACGTAGGGAGTCGTGGTGAACCGGACAACATACTATTTTGCGACTAATCCGCTGCTTCCGGAAAAAGGAGTGATAAGCGTCTTCCGTCGCAGTGGGGGTGGCGTACAGCCCACGGACGAGGTGTTCTCCCGGGACGGGCGATGGCATGCAACCGACTACCTTCATCTCTACCGGCTCGGGCATGACGACGACGACCTCGTCGAGGTTTCCGAGGCGGAAGCGAACGCCCTCATCGATACATGGACGCGTGCATGGGGCCTTGCTGACAAGGAGCGGAAGTGACACCCGAGTTTTCGACGTCCGCCCCTGTCGGGACGGCTGGCACAGGAGCGTCCGGTAGCAGTTTGATCACACCGGACGCGACGTTCGAGCGGATCCGGCTGGACGACCGCTCCTGGATCGACGTGGCACGTAACTGGATGACCGGCACGGACCAGCTCTATGCCGAACTGGCCCGTACCCTGCCGTGGAAACAGGGCAGTATGTGGCGTTATGAGCGTTATATGACTGAACCGCGGCTTACCGCGTGGATCGCCCGTGGTCGGCCGGTGCCCTATCCCGCCCTACTCGACGCCTACCGCGCACTGCGCCGCCGCTACCAGATCGACTTCGACGGGTTCGGACTGTCCTGGTACCGGGACGGCAACGACAGCGTCGGTTTTCACCGGGACCGGGAGATGCGATGGCTCGACAACACGGTGATCGCGATACTCACGACAGGAGCTCGCCGGCCGTTCCTGGTGAAGTCCCGCCATGTGCCTGCCGGGCGGCGGATTCTGAACGACGACAGTGATGCCCGTGACCTCGCGCCGGGTTCCGGTGACCTGCTCGTTCTCGGCGGGCGTTGCCAGGCCGACTGGCTGCACGCCGTTCCCAAGGTGCCCGGGGTGGTGGAGGGGCGGATCTCTGTTCAGTGGAGGTGGACGTTCCGGACCGGTCGGCCGGAGCGGGGCCCCGGGTACGGTGCTCCTCGCACCTTTTCCCGCTGACACCGCACTTCCTGTTCCCGCTGGCACCGGCTGCTCGCACCAGGTCTTCCTGTTGTGTCCTGAGTCACGTGCAGCGGATCTTCAACTGTGCGGATCGCCGTCCGTATCGACCGATGCCCGCCGGACACGGCCCGCCGTCTGATTACGATCAGGGCTGTGTTGCCTGACCCCGACCGAGAGCATGCACTCGTTGAGCAGGCCCTCGCGGCCTATGATCTTGGATCCGCCTCCACCTTCAGCCTGCTTGGAGTCTCGGAGAACATCACTTATCAGGTGGACGACCCGGCCGGGGGCCGCCGGTGGGCATTGCGACTGTATCGGCCTGGCTACCATCCGCTTGAAGAGATCATTTCAGAGCTGGCCTGGATCCAGGCGCTGCGCCATGACGGTGTCGTCCGTACGCCGCCGGTCGTCATGACCCGCGGTGGTGATCCGGTGACTATGGTCACACATGATCCGTCCATCCTGGAAACGCGCTCAGCCGGGTCTGATCAGCGGCGCTATGCAGCGCTCTTCGAGTGGGTAGAGGGATCCTCGCCGCAACCGTCGGACGCCGTGGGTCTTGTCCGTGGGTTCGGTGTACTGGGTGAGATCACGGCGCGGCTGCACCAGCATGCCCGTGCCTGGCGGCGTCCGGCCGGCTTCACCCGGTTCGACTGGACGTGGCGGACGACCCTTGGAACGGACGGTCGGTGGGGTAGCTGGCAGGACGGGATCCGCGCCGCCACCAATGATGATCACAATGGGTCGGGAGTGATCGACGGCGAGGGAATCGCCGTCCTGGCGCGTGCAGCCGAGAAGATCCACCGCAGGATTGAGCGGTTCGGCACCGGCCCGGACCGATTCGGTCTCGTCCATGCGGACATGCGTCTGGCAAACCTGCTGGTCAACGGGCGGCCGGAGGAGCTCACAGTCATTGACTTCGATGATTGCGGGTTCAGCTGGTATCTGTTCGACCTGGCCGCATCCTTGTCGTTCATCGAGCATCGGCCCGAGGTGGGTGATCTTGTTGACGCCTGGCTCACCTCCTACCGGCGACACGTGCCCGTGTCAGCGGAGGAGGAGGCCATGGTCACGACCTTTGTCCTGCTGCGCAGGCTGCTGCTGGTGGCCTGGCTCGGCTCCCACCCGGAGGCTGACGCGGTTGCCAGTGTTGCCGCGTACGCGACGGCATCTTGTGATCTCGCAGATGACTACCTCAGCGGGTCACGCTCACTGACTCGGTGACTACGTTTTGTGATCTTCTTGTGCATCCTGTTCTGTTGTGACACAGTCGTTTCCCCCTGTAGTGGCTGAACGGTAACGTCGGGACCTGTGGACGGCGTTACCCGATATGCAAGGATGAGCTCTCCGTTGGGTCCGTTGCTGCTCGTTGGTGATGATGTTGGTCTGTGTGCGATCCACATGGGGGAGCCGGAGGCGGAGCCCGGATGGCCGGATGACATCGAGCCGGATCCGGTGTCCCTGCGGGATATGATCGAACAGCTTGAGGCGTATTTCATCGGTGATCTGCTTGCCTTTGACGTCCCGCTGCATCCAGTCGGCACACCGTTCCAGCGAGCGGTGTGGGAAGCCGTGGCAGCAATTCCCTACGGCGCTACCAGTAGCTACGCAGAGATCGCCAAGGCCGTCGGACGGCCGTCAGCCTTCCGCGCGGTAGGGCTCGCTAACGGCCGTAATCCGCTTCCGATCATCGTTCCGTGCCATCGAGTGATCGGTTCCAGCGGCTCCCTGACGGGTTACTCCGGTGGCATCGCTCGTAAGCGACACCTTCTCGATCTCGAACGTCGCACCCTTGGTCGTGGCTATCAGGCTGATCTCGGGAACTCTGATCTCGGGCTGTATCGATCGGTTCCGAACGAATCGATCATGGTCGCCCCCGTCGTCCCGGATAATGATGTAAGCGGTCGTGCGGTCGGGCCAGGAATCCACTGACCTTATTTTTTGTTGCGTAGCGTTCTGTTTCGTAGTCTTATGGGAGACGGTTGAGGTGTTGCGTACCCTATTTCGATCTTTATCGTATCCGATTTATTGATCTTTTGGGCTTGCGGCTCGTTTGTCCGATGTGCGCTCTTGGGCGTCTGATGATTTTTGTGGTGATCGGCCGTGCTTCGCCGCCGGCGGCGAACCCCCGGCGGGCCCCCGCACCCGCTTCTCTCTTTGTGCATATGGTCGAGATGATTGCTAAAAGAAGTGAATCAGTTACCCAATTTTGACACAACGACTTCGTGAAGTTGTGTTGTCCTCGTGTGGCGATGGTGGCCGGCGGGGACCTTATCGCTCTTGCCCACGGAGTACCTTGCTTGAACGCGGATCGAGCGATGTCGGAGCGTCCGGCAATAGGATCTTGGATCGAGGAATGGGGTTGGGGTGCGTACATCCGTTCCCGGCAGATCGGCTTCCGGACCCCGGATCCGGTAGGAATCCCGGGCGCACCGAAAACATGATCGTGCTGCCTTGGTCCGGTAGTGACATGGGAACTCGGATCGCTGGCAACGCACCAGAAGTATGATCGCGCTGCCTTTGGCCCGGTGGCCGAGGTGTCCGCTACCGCGTTAGCCGGTGCCCCTGGCGACGTAGTGCTCTGGTGGCGCGGAGTTCCCGGTAGGAAAGCCCGCTGCTGCCAACAGGGGCTTGCTGTTCGGTCGATACCAACTGGACGGAAGGAGGAATGTGGTCGACAACACACGGGCGCTGGATGCGAACGCCGGAGCCGGCAGGCAGCTCGCCATCCCGGGCGTGCTGGTGCTCATGCCCACATCCGATTCCGGTACACCAGTGGTGGATCCCTTGGCCTGGCAGCGCGCGGTGCTGCGCTCGTGCCTCCCGCGCGCGGCCAAGCTCGTTGCGCTCGCCCTTGCCAGCCACTGTGGCGTCCGCGTCGGCGAGCCGATCGTCCCGGGCCTGGCCGGATCGGTCGCAGTCTGTTCTCCAGGGCTTGTGACACTGGCTTCCGAAACCGGCTACAGCCGTACCCACGTACAACGACAGATCAGGCTGCTGCGAGACCTCGGCTGGTTGATCGGGCTGAGCCGGCCTGCCGCCCGTCGGCCCGCGAGCTTCGCGTTGAGCATGTCCGATCCGGTTCGCGCGAGCGCATCGGTAACGGCCGCCGACGCGGTGACCGCGGCTGGCACGGCTGCGGCGCACCGGCCGGTCCCGCGAGCCGGCGCCGCACCGGCCGGCCTGGCTCCTCACCGCCACCGGGCAGGTTCGCGGCCTGCCTCGGATCGGCCGAGTGCCGCCGCCCGACGTCGCGCCCGCATCACAGGTGCTGCCATGACCAAGGCACTGACGGTGGTCGGGGACAACTCTGTGATCACCGCATCCGCCCCCGCGGTCTCCCCTGCTGCTGTCTCACCGGCCGTTGTTCCCCCCGCGATTGTGATGTCACCAACTGTCGTTATGCGATCCGCTGTTGCCCCGTCCACAGCTGCCACGGGACCGGCTGGGACCACGCAGGCTGGGACTGCGCAGGTGACTGAGAGCAGGCAGCCTGCGGCGGAGATCAGGCCGGGCCGGCCCGTGTCCCCGCAGCAGCAGGTTGCCGAAGCAGCCGAGCAGGTCGTCGGAACCCTTGCCCGGGCCATGCGACGTGACCCCGGGACCCTCGCCGTCGCCCGGGACCGGCTCGTTCGCATCCTTGTCACTGGTTCGTGGAACGCGGCGGAACTGGCCATGCACCTGGTGGACACTGTGGGGTCCAGTATTGGCGCCGGTCGGGTCGACGACCCTGTCGATCATGTGTTGCGGCGCCTGGACCATCTGCCGGCGTCGTCGTCGGAATGCCTGTGCCGGTCGTGCAGGTCATGGGCTGCGGCACCTGCCACCGCTGACCACCGCGCGGGCCCGGCCTCTCCCACCGCGGTTGCGCCGGCGGTTGCCCCCCCGACCGTGGCCGTACCGCAGCAGGTTCCTGCCAGCCTTCCAGAGCTTGCCGCCATAGAACAGGCAGCGGCTGCCGGAGCCGCGCAGGCTCGTACGCGTCCCGATCGTGCCAGCGGCGCTGCCTAGAGAAGGCCGTGTTGCCTTCGTAGCCAAGGTGGTGATGATGGGAAACCGGCGGGCCAGCGGGCCAAAGGTGACGGGATCATGCTTTTCCTGTCGCTGGAGGTCTGGGCCTCTCGGTTGCCAAAGGCCCAGGTCCCTGGGTCGCTCGGTGAGTGTGGCGGGAGCAGGCGCATGTCCGGTGGCGGCACGACTGACGGCACGACTGACGGCACGAGTGGCGGCACGACCGCCCGGACCACGGCACGGTCCGGGCCGGCCCACCGGCCCGGGCCGGCCCACGGTGTGCCCGAGGAGGGTGTGCCCCCGGGCATGGACGCCGATGTGATCGTGATCGGTTCGGGATTCGGTGGCAGCGTCGCCGCTCTCCGGCTTGCGGAAAAGGGCTACCAGGTCGTTGTCCTGGAAGCCGGTCGAAGATTTCCCCCCGGCGCGCTGCCCAGGACCAGCTGGAACATCCGCCGTTATCTGTGGGCTCCTCGGCTGGGCTGTCACGGATTCCAGAAGTTCACCATGCTCGGTCGCGTGCTCGTCCTGTCCGGAGCCGCCGTCGGCGGCGGCTCAGTGGTCTATGCGAACACGCTCTACCGCCCGCTGGAGGCGTTCTACACCGACCCGCAGTGGGGGCATATCGCCGACTGGCGCGACGAACTGGCGCCTTACTACGATCAGGCCGAACGCATGCTCGGAGTGGTGCCGAACCCGACGGTGACCTACACCGACGAGGTGTATCGAGCGGTTGCTGAAGAAATGGGCGTCGGGCACACCTTCAAACCGTCGAACGTGGGCGTCTTCTTCGGTCGCAACGGCGGGAAGGAACCCGGTACCGAGGTCGAGGACCCTTACTTCGGGGGTGCCGGGCCGACCCGTACCGGGTGTCGCGAATGCGGTGAGTGCATGACCGGCTGCCGCTGGAACGCCAAGAACACCCTCGACCACAATTACCTTTACCTGGCGGAGAGGCTCGGCGCTCAGGTCTTTCCCGACACGCAGGCCGATGTCGTCCGTCCGCTGCCGGACGGTGGCTATGAGGTGGGGACGGTGCGTACGGGAGCCTGGGTCCGCCGGCGGAGACGGACGTGGCGAGCAGGCCAGGTGGTGTTCGCCGGAGGGACTCTCGGTACTGTGCGGCTCCTGCTCACGATGCGGGACACCGGGGTGCTGCGGGCGCTTTCGCCGCGGGTCGGCGTGCTCACCCGGACGAACTCGGAGTCCATCATCGGAGCTACCAGGTTCCGTCCGGACGAGCGGATCACCAAAGGCGTGGCGATCACGTCATCCTTCTACCCGGCTGCGGACACCCATATCGAGCCGGTCCGCTACGGCCGGGGCAGTAACGCGATGGCCTTGTTGGCCACCCTCATGACGGACGGCGGCCGCCGGACACCACGATGGCTCACGTTCGTCGGCGAAGCGTTGCGTCATCCACTCCTGTTCGTCTATGCGCCGCTGCCGTGGCGTTGGTCGGAACGCACCATGATCTCGCTGGTCATGCAGTCCCGGGACAACTCGCTCACGGTCGTCCGTCGACGGGGCCTGTTCGGCAGGTACGGGCTGACCAGCAAGCCGGGCCATGGCGAGCCGAATCCGACCTGGATTCCGGCTGGCAACGACGCGACCCGGCGGATCGCCAGGCGTATCGGTGGTTTTTCCGGCGGCACGTTGACGGAGATTCTCGATATTCCGCTGACAGCGCACATCCTCGGCGGAGCCGCGATCGGGGATTCCCCGTCCAGCGGGGTCGTCGATCCTTACCAGCGGGTGTTCGGATATGACGGCCTGCATGTCACCGACGGCGCGGCAATAGCGGCCAACCTCGGTGTCAACCCGTCGTTGACCATTGTCGCGCAGGCCGAACGGGCGATGTCGATGTGGCCCAACAACGGCGAACGGGACCAGCGTCCGCCGATCGGGTCGCCGTACCGGCGTATCCCACCGGTACGTCCGGTACGCCCGGCCGTACCGGACGATGCTCCGGCCGCCTACCGCATCGGCCTGCCCCTGGCCGCCGTCCGGAGCCGTGGATGACACGAACACGGCTCCGGACGGACGGTACATCTGGTTTTTTCACCACTTAAGGTATTATTTTTCTACCTTAGAGTGCGGGACGAGGGTTCTCGGAACGGGGGCTCTCGGAACGGGGGTTGCCTGAGTCGGCTTGCCCCGTGCCGGATGATTCGGTGCCGAGCCCCGGTGTCGGGGCTGCAGGGGCAGTGAGGGGTTCGGCCGGCTGTGTCTGCCGGATGCCCGCGCGGGCGGCCACCGTGGCGCCCGCACCCGCACCGACCAGCATGATCGCTGTAATGCCGCGTCGCCGCCGGCGGTGTATCCGTTGGAGCTTGTGTTCGGCCCTGGCCAGTTGTTGCTCCAGGGTGGACTGTGTCTTTTCCGCGTGGACGCGGACTTTTTCCTCCCGGTCGGCGGCGCGGCGGGACCGGGTCCTGGCCAGCTGTAGCTCGGTGGCGTGACGGGCGCGTTGCGCGGCCAGTTCAGCGGCCGAACGGGTCCTGTCGATCTGTCGCCCGGCGCGTCCGGACACTGTGCCGGCCCTGGCCGCGGCCTGGGTCACAGCCTTGCCGGCACGGTCGGCAACAGCACTGGACGCGACTGGGATCTTGTCTGTGGGCACGTGTCCGGCTGCGCGGGAAATCTTCTCCGTCAGCGATCGGGTGACCTGGGCCTGTCGGACCTGCCGGATCGGCTCGGCCAGTCCGGCAGGAACCCCGGTCGCGGAAGAAGCATGATCGCGCCACCGTCGGCTCTCTCGTTTGCTGCTCATCGACTTCCCTTCGTGCAGCTCGCGCTACGATCTGCTGAGTCTGCCCTACCCACAATCGCGCTAAGCGCAACCACTGTGCGAATCGTGACAAAACATACGCTCTTGGTGTATGGCTCGAGTAGTTCCGTCGGCGCGGGCGGAGCCCTGGTCGCGCAGTCCTGACCGGAATCCGGCGCATACGATCGGTGGAGCATCGACAGTACGGCGATCGTTGGACATCCGGCGCGACATCCGGCGCCACCGGCGATCAGCCGCTACCGACACGACAGAAGAGAGGCTCATGGCCGAGGAGCTGTACGCTACGCTGAAGACAACTCAGGGTGACATCGAGATTTTGCTGTTCGAGAACCACGCGCCGAAGACGGTGGCGAACTTCGCCGGACTCGCCACGGGTACGCGGGAGTGGACCGATCCCGAGACGGGCGAGAAGAAGAAGGCGCCGTTGTACGACCGTACGATCTTCCATCGGGTGATTCCCGGTTTCATGATTCAGGGTGGTGACCCGCTGGGTACCGGTCGCGGCGGCCCGGGCTACAAGTTCGCCGACGAGTTCCACCCGGAGCTGCGCTTCTCCCGTCCGTACCTGCTGGCGATGGCAAACGCGGGCCCGGGGACGAACGGGTCCCAGTTCTTCATCACCGTGGCGTCGACGACCTGGCTGGACCGCAAGCACACCATTTTCGGCGAAGTCACCAGTGGCACCGACGTCGTCGACGCGATCAGCAAGGCGTCGACCGGGGCCCAGGACCGCCCGACGAGCGACATCGTCGTCGAGCAGGTCGTCATCGAGCGCCGGCAGGCATAGGGGTCGGCGGGGCAGGGAAGCGGACGGGGAAGCAAGGTGTCGGGACCGGTGCGATGAACTCACTTTGGTCGGGGCCTGGAGGTCCGGGCGGCCTACGTCCCCGGGCCGTGGACGATGGTGCCACCCTGGGAGCCGGCCCACGCCTGCATCAGTCCTCCGGACCACCACCGGAGCCGGCTGGCCGGCGGCCTGTGGGCGGACCACCGGGTCCCCCCGACGGCTGGACACCGGATGCCCCCTCCGCCGCCGGCTCCCGGCCCACGGATCATCCGGACCGGGAGCCGGCGGGGCAGCCTCGCCCCGTCCCTTACTGCTACCGGCACGCCAACCGGGAAACCTACGTGTCCTGTCAGCGGTGCGAACGTCCGATCTGCCCCGAGTGCATGCGTCCGGCAGCTGTCGGGTTCCACTGTCCGGAGGAGGGCGGCGCCGCGGCCTCGCGCCGCGGCGGTGCCTCCCGGCGGCCGGTCACCTCTTTGGGTGGGCGGGCCATGATGAGACGCCCCGGGCTGGTCACCCAGGTACTCATCGGACTCTGCGTGGTCGCGTACGTCCTGCAGGGGCTACCGGGCCTGGCAGGCAGCGGCCCCGACAACGCTTTCACCCAGGACTACTCCCTGTACGGTCCAGGCATAGCGTTCGACGACGAGTACTACCGGCTGTTGACCGCAGCCTTCCTGCATGCGGGCATCCTGCACATCCTGTTCAACATGTACGCGCTCTACCTGCTCGGATCCCAGCTGGAGCAGATCCTCGGACGGGTGCGTTATCTCGCCTTGTTCGTTGTCTGCGCCATCGGCGGAAATACGCTCAGTTATCTGGTCAACGGCTGGAGCACGTTCTCGGTCGGGGCGTCCACGGCGGTGTTCGGGTTCTTCGCCGCGTACTACGTGATTGCCAGGCGGTTGCGGGCCGACACCTCGGCGATCCTCGTCATCGTCGGCATCAATCTGATCATCACGTTCACCATCGCCAGGATCGACAAGTGGGGCCATATCGGTGGTCTCGTCGTTGGTCTCGTGGTCGGTGCGGTCTACGCCTATGTGCCGTCACGCCGCGGATGGGTGCAGGCGGTCGCCGTGGGTGGCGTCCTCGCCGCGCTGCTGTTCGCTGCGGTCGTCCGGACGTCCACGTTGACGTTGACGTCACTGTCAGTGTTCGTTCAATAGCCGACAAGGCGGCCAAATAGCCGGAAAGAGCCGTCGGGGTCAGCGCAGGTGGAGGCGGATCTCCTCCACCGTCTCGGCGATCCGATCGGGTTCGGCGCCGAGCTGGTGGCGGCTGAGCAGGATCGGGCCGTCGATCGTCTCGACGGTGAGGACGCGAACGTGCACACCGCGGCGGTTGTGCGTCAGGGTGCCGGCGTGTACCCGTAATACGGCGGCCCAGGGCAGGTGCCGCCGGTGGATCCCGTCCATCAGGTCGACGCCCCCCTGATCCACGCGCAGGCTGGGCCGGGCCAGGGCGTCCCGACCGGCCAGGAGCAGCAGGCCGACCCCGGCGATCCCGATCAGCAGACGGCCGGGACGATCCAGCGACTCCCATCGGGCGGCGAGTGAGTCCACGGCGCTGACCGCGAGCATGAACGCGCCTCCGACCGCATACCCGGCCACCCGCCACCAGGACGGTGACCAGGTGCGAGGGCCGGACTCACCGCCGGTGCCGTCGCCGGTGAGTCCGGCACCGCTGGCTCCTGCG
>NZ_CAAAFR010000006.1:0-24926 GCF_900634745.1 Protofrankia symbiont of Coriaria ruscifolia | reverse complement strand
GGTGCGAGGGCCGGACTCACCGCCGGTGCCGTCGCCGGTGAGTCCGGCACCGCTGGCTCCTGCGCCGGTGCTTCTGTGGGTGATTTCCCGGTCGGCGAAGTCGTCGTCCCGCATGTCACCCAGCACAACACATCCAGTGTCATCGTTGGCCCGCGCGGGCCGCTCGTTGCGTGGGCATCTCCAGCGCAGTGCGCTGGCGCTGAAGGGTCTGACCTACGCCCGGACCGGCGCGCTGCTCGCGGCGTCCACCACGTCCCTACCGGAGACGCCGCAGGGTGAGCGTAACTGGGACTACCGATACAGCTGGATCCGTGACTCCACCTTCGCCCTGTGGGGTTTCTACACCCTCGGTCTCGACTACGAGGCGAACGACTTCTTCTCGTTCATTGCGGACGTCTGCGAGAACGGCGACGATCTGCAGATCATGTACGGGTCGGCGGTGAGAGCCGGCTGGACGAGCAGGTCCTCGGGCATCTGTCCGGTTATGAGGGGGCGTTTCCGGTCCGGATCGGCAACGCCGCGTTCTCCCAGCGCCAACACGATCTCTGGGGCGCGATCCTCGACTCGGTCTATCTGCACATCCGGTCGCGCGACTACCTGTCGGAGCGGTTGTGGCCGGTGCTGGTCAAGCTGGTGGACACGGCCGCCGAACACTGGCGGGAACCCGACTGCGGCATCTGGGAGGTGTGCGGAGAACTGCGGCACTTCACCTCGTCGAAGGTGATGTGCTGGGTTGCCGCCGACGAGATACACGCGGACGTGTGCACGAACGGTCTCGACGAACGCGGGTTTTCACCCAGTGCTACGGCTCCAAGGCGTTGGACGCGTCGCTGCTGCTCATGCCCCTGCTGGGATTCTGCCCCCGAGCGATCCCTGGGTGCGCGCGACGGTCCTCGCGATCGCCGACGAGCTGACGGTCGACGGCCTGGTGCTGCGCTACCGCGTGGAGGAGACCGACGACGGCCTGACCGGGACGGAGGGCGCCTTCCTCATGTGCTCGTTCTGGCTGACCTCCGCCCTGGTGGAGATCGGTGAGGTGGTCCTCGCCAGGCAGCACTGCGAGCGCCTGCTCAGCTTCGCCTCTCCGCTGGACCTCTACGCGGAGGAACTCGACCCGAGCACCGGCCGGCATCTGGGGAACTTTCCGCAGGCGTTCACCCACCTGGCTCTCATCAACGCGGTCATGCACGTGATCCGGGCTGAGGAGGGTGCCGGCTACGCCGGCCCCACCCCGGCGTCCTGATCCTGTGCTCTGCGACATCCCCTGCGGTGACGTCCACCCGGAACGGATGTCCCCCTGGAACGATATCCACACTGTGGACAACCGTTGGGGATGAATGACACCGGTGGAAGTTCCGGCCGGCCGGTGGCGCGAGCCGGCCGATGGTGTGAGCCGGCCGGTGGTGGTGAGCCGGCCGCCCTAGCGCCACTGGGTTGACACGCCGAGACCGGCCACGACAAAACCGAACCCGATGAGGATGTTCCAGGCACCGAGACTGTCCATTCCGGGGATGTCTCCGTTGGAGAAGTAGTAGACGAGCAGCCAGGTGATCCCGATCAGGAAGAGTGTGAGGATCAACGCGCCCATCCAGGGCGGAGACGGCGGTTTGCGCTTGCGGACCTGGGCGGTCTGGGGCGGTGCGCTGGTGGACTTCTTCTTGCGACGCCGGGAAACGGGCACTTCGAAGCTCCTCGGTGCACTTTATGATCTTTATGGACGGGGCGTCGTCGTCCCCGCCGCTGTGAAACGGCCGCAGGGTGCGGATCGCCCGTTTCACAGGGTAGACATCCACTGCACCGGGCTGCCTCGGCCGGCACCGCACCGGGCTGTCTCGGCCGTCTCACAACCGTCTCACAACCGTCTCACAACCAGCTCGCGGTCTGTCCGCGGCGGGTCGAGACACGGGTGCGCCCTGTTCACCGCTGTTGACGATTTCCGCGATCAGGGTATCGCCGGCGTGTCCGGGTGGCGGACGCCGCTGGCGGGGTCGACCTGTACCGCGGGTGTACCGCCGGCATGTCGATATGCACGGCTTTGGCTGCCGGGTGGATACTGGTATGCGCAGCAGGCTCTCGGCATATCAGGGTGATATCCGGCTGCGTGCCGTGACTCCGCTCCCCGAGTAACAGCAGCCGGTAGGGCTTGATGCGGATACGGCTGGTGCGAATACAGCCGGGGCGGCCCCGGGCGCCCCGCTCGCGGGTGATCGGAGAAATCCTGTCTCCCAGGAGCTGTTTCGGTGTCGTTTCCTTGCCAGAATGACGCCCAACCACAATCTGACGAGGAGCGTGCCCGCGATGCCAGGTGGATCGACAACCAAGCGGGAGATCGCCAGGACCGAAACCGCCGCCTATGCTGACAGGCCGTGGCAGTCGTCGTACGCCGAAGGTGTCCCCACCGAGGTCGAGATCTCTGATATCACGCTGGGTCAGCTGTTCGAGAACGCCGTCACGCGGTTTCCTCTAGCCCCGGCGACCTCCTTCTTCGGGACGACCCTGACCTACGATCAGCTGCGCGAACAGGTCGACGCATTCGCCGGCGGCCTGGCGAAGCTCGGCGTCGGGGCTGGTGACCGCGTGGCGCTGATCCTGCCGAACTGCCCGCAACACGTGATTGCCTTCTATGCTGTCCTGCGGCTGGGTGCTATCGTGGCCGAGGCCAACCCGCTCTATACCGAGGCCGAGCTGACCCACCAGCTCTCCGACTGCGGGGCGGAGTACGTGGTGTGCCTGGACCGCACCTACGCGGTGGTGGAGGCGGCCCGCCGGTCCGGCCGGACCAGGGTCCGCGAGGTGATCTACACATCGATTCCTGACTTTCTGCCGAGAAAAGACCAGTTGTTGCTGCGGCTGCCCATTGCGAAGGCTCGCCGGAAACGCGCCGAAATCGTGACGGATCTCCCCGCGGGCGCCCGTGCCCACGCTTTTCTCGACGTGTACCGGACCGGCCGGGCCGACCCGGTGCGGACCTCGGTCCAGGGGACGGCATCCGATGTCGCGGTCCTGCTCTACACCACGGGGACGACCGGCCCGGCCAAAGGTGCGATGCTGACCCACCGCAATCTCGTCGCGAATGCCGTGCAGTGCCGGGCGTGGTTCACCGACGCGCAGATCGGACGGGAGGTGGTCCTCGCCGTCCTGCCGATGTTCCACGCATACGGGATGACGCTGTGCATGACGGTGGGAATGCTGATCGGTGCGCATGTGGTGCTTATACCGAAATTCGACGTGACCATGCTCCTTGACGCCATCGTCAGGCATCGCCCGACGACCTTCCCGGGCGTGCCGCCGATCTACCGGGCGTTGCTGGACGATCCACGGGCGAAGAGCGTCGATCTGACCTCGATCCGAGGGTGCCTCTCCGGCGCGATGAAGCTGCCCGGTGAACTGCAGCAGCGTTGGGAAGGCGCAACCGGTACTCCGGTCGTCGAGGGCTATGGCATGACCGAGGCGTCCCCGGTGACCCATGCCGGTCCGTTGGGCAAGGAGCTCCGCCCCGGCTGGATCGGCCTGCCCCTCCCGTCCACGGAAGCGAAGATCGTCGAATTGGAGGACCACTCGAAGGAAGTGCCAGTGGGGGAGCCTGGTGAGCTGCTCGTCCGGGGTCCGCAGGTGTTCGCCGGGTACTGGGAGAATCCGGACTCCACCAAGGCCGTGCTGACCGACGACGGATGGCTGCTCACCGGTGACGTCGCCCGGATGGACACCGCCGGCTGGTTCGAGATCGTCGACCGGAAGAAGGAGCTCATCATCGCGGGTGGGTTCAACATCTCTCCGAACGAGATCGAGGATGTTCTCTCGGGGATTCCCGAAGTCGCCGAGGTTGCGGTGATCGGTGTTCCGGACGCATACCGGGGTGAGACGGTGAAGGCGTTCCTGGTGCTGCGGCCCGGTGAGTCACTCACCGTCGATGAAGTACGGGCGTACTGTTCCGAACGTCTCTCCGCCTACAAGGTCCCGAAGATCATTGAGTTCCGGACGGAGTCGCTACCGAAGATCGGAATCGGTAAGGTGCTGCGCCGCGCACTGCGTGACGAGGAGAAGGCAAAGGCCGAGCGGCAGGCCGCCGGCGAGCGGGATGCTGCCGGTAGCTGACCCGGCCGGCAGCTGCCGGCCAGGTCCGACCCGGTGGCTGGCTCGGCAGCTGATGTGGCGGCCGAGCCGGTGGTGCATCCCATGGCAGATCCGGTGCTAAGAGGAGAATCATGCGGATCCTGGTGGTCGACAACTACGACTCGTTCGTGTTCAACCTGGTGCAGTACCTGGGGCAGCTCGGCGCGGACAGCGTCGTCCGCCGCAACGACGAGGTCGACGTCGACGAGCTGGCCACCCTCGGTGTCGCCGGGGTGCTCGTGTCACCCGGTCCGGGTACGCCCGAGGCGGCCGGAGTCAGCGTGCCGATGATGCGGGCGTGCGCCGCGGCCGGCATCCCCATGCTCGGGGTGTGCCTGGGCCATCAGGCTCTCGGAGTTGCGTTCGGGGCGACGGTCGGACGAGCTCCTGAATTGCTGCACGGCAAGACATCCGTGGTGCATCACCGCCGGGTCGGGGTGCTTGCGGACCTGCCGTCACCGTTCATCGCCACCCGTTACCACTCGCTCGCCGTGGACCCGGCGACCCTGCCGGACGAGATCGAGGTCACCGCCTGGACTGACAGCGGTGTGGTAATGGCGATGCGGCACCGGACCCTTCCGCTGGAGGGTGTCCAGTTCCACCCGGAGTCGGTGCTCACGCAGGGCGGTCATCTGCTGCTGGCGCGCTGGCTGTCGGTCTGCGGGGACGACACCGCGCTGTCGGTGGCGCCGATGCTGTCGGCCGAGGTCGAAACCCTGCGCCAGGCAGCTTTCGCCTGACCCGGCTGTCGTGGCTTCCCCGGTTACGGCGGAAGCCGTCCACGGAGACCGATCTTTCTTGGCGGCGGGGCCTGGTGGCCCCGCCCAGGAGTTCGGTTCCCCGAACAGCCACTTTTCCGAGGCTTTTCAGGGAAAAGTGGCTATTCGGGAGGGGGTCCGAACAGACCGCCGCTTTTCTGGGTGGGGCTCGGGGTCTGCGTCGGTGTCTTGCTCGGTGTCGGGGTCACGCTCGGTGTCGGGGTCTGCGTCTCGGTGGCGGTGGACTGCTGCGAGACATACAGCGTCACGGTCGACCCGCGGGTCGCGGAGCCGCCGCCGGGGTTCTGGGAGACAACGGTGCCCGTTGGTTTGCTGCTTGCGACGGACTGCTGGACGACCTTGAAGCCGTAGCGTTCGAGCTCGGCCTTGGCGGGGTCGACGGGTTGGTCCGTCACGCTCGGGACGGTCGCCTGCGAGCTCACCATATAGATGATCACTTGGTCGCCGGGTATCACCGACGTTCCCACCGCGGGGTCGGTGGACTCCACCACGCCGGGTTTACGGGTCGTCGCTTCAGCGAAGGCGGAGGTCTTCACCGTAAGCCCCATCGCCTTCAGTTTGCTGGTGGCCGCGGCCTGGGTGAGACCCGTCACATCCGGGACGGCGAGGTCTCCCGGTCCCTTCGACACGGTGACGATGACCTGGGCGGTCTTGGAGGCCGTGCTGCCCGGGGCCGGATCGACGTCGAGGACCTGGTCCTTCGGCTCGTTGCTGTCTATGGATTTCGGGATGACGTTGGTGAAGCCCGCGGAGCTCAGGCTGTTCTTGGCCGTCTCGTACTTCTGCCCGATGAGGGTTGTCGGGATCTTCGCAGTGTCGGTGGCGGTGGTGTCATTGCTTTTCTCGCCGCCACCGAGGAAGTTGGTCGCGATCACTGTGACGACGACGAACACCGCCACGACGGACAGGCCGGCGAGGATGTACTTCCAGGCGTCCGAACGCCTCTCCTCCCGCCCCGGTCCGCTGTCGATCGCTCCCGTGCCGCCGGCGCCCGTGCGGTTGTAGCCGCCGGTCCGGCCGTAGGGATCGTCGAGGGCGTCGTCGTGGGGGCCGCGGTTCCGGGAGATCAGTTGTGTCCCCGCCGTGGCCGCGGACGAACCCATCCGGGTGATGAGCTGGTCGTCCCCGACCGGTGGGGCGTAGATGGGACGGCCGGCCAGGGCACGCTCGAGGTCGTCACGCATCTGCCCGGCGGTGGAGTAGCGGTTGTCGGGGTCCTTCTCCATCGCCTTGAACACGATCGCGTCGGCGTCGGGCGTGATGGTGCGGTCGTGGGTGGACGGCGGCTGCGGATTTTCCCGCACGTGCTGGTAGGCGACGGCCACCGGTGAGTCGCCGCGGAACGGCGGCTGCCCGGTCAGCAGCTCGTAGAACAGCACGCCCGTCGAGTAGACGTCGCTGCGGGCGTCCACCCGGATGCCGCGGGCCTGTTCCGGTGACAGGTACTGGGCGGTGCCGATCACCGCGGCGGTCTGCGTCATGTTGGACGTGGTCGCGGTGGTCGCCCGGGCGATGCCGAAGTCCATCACCTTGACCGAGCCGTCCTGGCACAGCATGACGTTCGCGGGCTTGATGTCCCGGTGGATGATCCCCATCCGGTGGCTGTAGTCCAGGGCGGCGCACACGTCGGAGGTGATCTCCATGGCCCGGTGTTCGGTGAACCGGCCCTCCTGTTGGAGCACGTCGCGCAGGGTGTGCCCTTCGACGTACTCCATCACGATGTACGGGACGGTCGTGCCGTTGATCATATCTTCGCCGGTGTCGTAGACCGAGACGATCGCCGGGTGGTTCAGGGCGGCCGAGGACTGCGCCTCACGGCGGAAACGGGCCAGGAAGGTGGGGTCACGGGCGAGGTCGGCCCGCAGCGCCTTGATCGCGACCTCACGTCCGAGGCGGACGTCCCGCCCCCGGTAGACCTCGGCCATGCCGCCGTATCCGAGGACTTCGCCCAGCTCGTAGCGCCCGCCCACCAGGCGAGGTTCGGTTCCGAACACCTCAGTCACGACTGCCACCCGTGCTCGCCTTTCCGCTTCCCGGGCTGGTACCCGCGAACTCTTTCTGGACGCCCGGCCCGATCGTGGCCGTAACGGCAACCGGACCACCGGTCACCCGGTTGCCGCCCGCGACACCGCCGGTCCCGGTCGTGCTGTCACCGGTGACGATGCCACCTCCGGATCCGGGCCCGTGCACCGCCCGGGTCAGGGCCGGCGCGCCTTCGGATGATCCGCTACCCCCGGCGATCGACTGGGTGATCAGTGCGGTAATCGCAACTGTTGCGATCAGTAGCGCTATCAGTACTAGAAGCGATAGTCGTCGTCTGTTTGCGGACGCTGGGGCATCTACGGCCCGGCCGCGGGGGCGCCGTCGCCGGGCCGCCCGCGCACCCGACGGCTGCAGGCCGGAAGCCGTGTGGTTGGCGGGCGGCCGGGCCCGGGCGGTGATGTTCGTCGGCTGGACGTCCGGCCGGCCGGCGGTATCGAAGTCGGTGCCCCCGTAGCCGGTATTGCCGTAGCCTGCGCCCTCGTAACTGTCCGCCCGGTAACCGGTAGTGGACGAAGGCACCCGGGTCGGGGTACCCCAGGAACCCGGTGGCGCATCCCCTGGTGGTTCCTGGTTGATCTTCCGACCGTCGTGGGCGGCACCGGCGTCCCGGGGTGACTGGGCGTCCCAACGCGACCGGTTGTCCTCGGGGAAACCGGTGGCCCAGGTGGACCGGCGGGTCCACGACGGTGGCCGATCCTCGGCGGGTGCCGCTGCGCCCGCAACCGGCGCGGCGGATGCCCCCGGCGACCCGGGCCGCCGTGCGGTGGGGTTCCCACCCGCCTCCGCCCGGGGCCCGGGCGTCGGGCCGGCAGCACGGCGGGTCATGTCGGCGTTCCACAGGTTCCGGCGGATCGTGGCGGCGGTGTGGGCGAACGAACCGGCCGACGCCGGCCGCTGGGCAGGGTCCTTGGCCATCGCCACCTGGACAAGGTTGCGCACAGGCGCGGGGATGTCGGGCGGCAGCGGTGGGGGATCGTCCTGCTGGTGCGCCATCACGACCACGATCGGGTTGCGGTCGTCGAAGGGACGCCGGCCGGCCAGGCACTCGTAGGCCACCACACCAAGGGAGTACACGTCGCTGGCTGGGGTCACCGTCCGACCGGAGGCCTGCTCGGGGGAGACGTAATACGCGGTGCCCATCATGATCCCAGTAGCGGTGAGCGGTGCGGCGTCCACCGCGCGCGCGATCCCGAAGTCGGTGACCTTGATCGCACCGTCGGTCCGCAGGAGCAGGTTGCCGGGTTTGACGTCCCGATGCACGACCCCGAGGGTGTGCGCGGCCTGCAGGGCGTCCGCGGCCTGCCCGAGCACGTCCAGGGTCTTCTCCGGGGACAGGCGCTTCTCCCGGTGCAGCAGCGCGGACAGGGGCTCGCCCTCGACCAGTTCCATCACCAGATAGGCGGTCGGATGGTCACCGTCGGCGATGACCTCGCCGTAGTCGTAGACGGATGCCACGCCCGGATGCGCCACTCGGGCGGCGTGCCGCGCCTCGCCGCGGAAGCGAACCAGGAACAGTTCGTCGCTGGCGTACTCCGGACGCAGCAGCTTAACGGCGACGGGACGTCCGAGCGTGCGGTCGAGGCCCCGCCACACCTCACCCATCCCGCCGGTGGCGATGCGTCCCTCGAGGAGGTACCGGCCGTCGAGAACGGTGCCCTTCGGTGAGGTGCCGAACGGCTGCGCGGCAGCCGGTGACGCGGCCGGTCCGGCGGGCGGCGCCGCGGACCGGCCGTCCGGCGCTGGAACGCCTGGTACTGGAACGCCTGGCGTCGGGATGCCTGGTACTGGGACGCCCGGGGGCGGCGGGCCTGTCACCGCCGGACGTCCAATGCGGTCTTCATGACCTGCTGGGCGACCGGAGCGGCAACCGCGCCGCCGGTACCGAACTCCCCACCACCGTCCTCGACCACGACGGCGACGGCCACGCTCGGGTTGACGGCGGGCGCGAACCCGATGAACCAGGCGTGCGGGGGCTCGTTGTCCCCGTGCTCGGCGGTGCCGGTCTTGCCGGCGACGGCGACACCGGAGATCTGCGCCTTGGTACCGGTGCCGCTGCTCACCACGATCTGCATCATCGTGTTCAGTTTGGCGGCGACATCCGCGCTGACGGGCCGTTTGTAGACCTCCGGTTCGGTGCGGCTGATCGCCTTGAGGTCGGGGCCGAGCATCTCGGAGACGACGTACGGCCGCATCATGACCCCGTTGTTGCCGATGGCGGCGGCGACCTGGGCCATCTGCAGCGGGGTGACCCGGTCGTCGAACTGCCCGATGGCGGACTGCGCGGTCTGCGCCCCGTCGAGCGGCTGGGTCGGGTACACGCTGGGCACCTGCGCCAGGGGAAAGTCGGGCACGGTGGAGTTGAAACCGAACGCCTCGGCCTGCGCGCGCAGGGCGTCGTCGGTGAGATCGATGCCGAGCTGGGCGAACGCGGTGTTGCAGGAGATCGTCAGAGCGTGGATCAGCGTGTCGGTCCTGCCGTCCCCGCAGCGTTCGCCACCGAAGTTCGGCAGTACGGTCCTGCTCTGCGGCAGGGGGAGCTGGTCGGGTGCGGCGATGCGTTCCTCGAGCTGGTGGCCGGCGTTGAGCGCGGCCGCCGCCGTGATCACCTTGAAGGTGGAACCGGGCGGATAGGTTTCCTGGGTCGCACGGTTGAGCAGTGGCTTGTCCGGGTCGGTGTTGAGCGCCTGGGCGGCCTTGCTGGCCGTGGTCTCGTTGTGGCTGGCCAGCGGTATCGGGTCGTAGGTGGGGCTGGTCACCATCGCAAGGATTTCGCCGGTCTTCGGGTCGAGCGCCACGACCGCCCCCTTACGGTTGCCGAGCGCGGTGGTCGCGACCTGCTGGATCCGGGGTACCAGCGTGGTGACGATACTCCCACCCCGTTGTTGGTGTCCGGTCACCAGGTCGGAAACCTTGGAGACGAACAGGCGCTGGTCCTCGCCGGAGAGGAAGTCGTTCTGGGACCGCTCCAGGCCCGCGGAGGTGTACAGACCGTAGTAGCCGGCGATGGCGGCGTACAGCTTCGTGGCCGGATACTGCCGCTGGTACTTGTACTCGTCGTTGGACGGTACCGAGCTTGCGACTGCCTGCCCGCCGGCCACGGCGATCCAGCCCCGCTCCCGTTCGAGCCGCTCGGTGATCTGGCGGGCGTTGTTCGGCTCTTGGCGCAGTCCGTCGGCCTTTTTGGCTTGTAGCCAGTTGGCATTGACCAGCAGTGCCGCGAACAGCAACAGACACGCGACAGCGACCTTGCGGATGGGCGAGTTCACGTCGTCCGCACCACCTGTGTCGGGCTGTCGGCGACGGCGTTCGGGTCGAACAGCGGCGCGGCCGGCGTGGCCGGGTCGGGTCGGCGGTAGGAGTCGCTGATCCTCAGCAGCAGCGCGATGATGGCCGCGTTCGAGACGATCGAGGAGCCTCCGTAGGAAATGAAGGGCAGGGTCAGGCCGGTCAGCGGGATGAGCCGCATGACGCCGCCGACCTGCACGAACACCTGCAGGGCTAACGAGGCGGCAAGTCCTGCCGCGAGCATCTTGCCGAACGGGTCACGGGCGCCGAGCGCGGTTCGCAGGCCGCGCATCACGACCAGTCCGTAGATGACGAGGATCGCCATGATCCCAGCGAGGCCGAGTTCCTCGCCGATGCTCGCGACGATGAAGTCGGTGTTGGCGAAGGGAACCCGTTGCGGACTGCCCTGCCCGAGCCCGGTACCGGTGATTCCACCGGCGGCGAACCCGAACAGGCCCTGCACCAGCTGGAACGAGGTGCTCGTGGGGTTGTCGCCGTCGAATGCGTGTAACCAGCCGTCCACCCGGACCTGGACGTGCCCGAACAGCTGATAGGAGATCACCGCGCCCAGTGAGAACAGGCCGAGCCCGATGACGACCCAGGACGCCCGTTCGGTCGCGACGTAGAGGATCACCAGGAACATGCCGAAGAAGAGCAGCGACGAACCGAGGTCCTTCTCGACGACAAGGACGCCGAGGCTCGCGAGCCAGGCGACGAGGACCGGCCCGAGGTCTCGGGCGCGCGGGAAGTGCATCCCGAGGAAGGACCGGGAGACCACGGAGAGGACCTCGCGCTTGTTCACCAGGTAGCCGGCGAAGAAGATCATCAGTATGATCTTCGAGATCTCGCTGGGCTGGAAGGTGAACGGGCCGACTCGCAGCCACAGCCGGGCGCCGTTGATGGTTGCGCCGACCAGCGGCATCGCGGGCAGCAGCAGGAAGACCAGGCCGATCAATCCCGCCGTGTAGGCGTAACGCGACAGCTCCTTGTGGTCACGGATGATCGCCAGTACCAGGACGAAGACAACGAGCGCGAGCAGCGTCCACACCATCTGCAATGGGGCGACGCCGGGCGGGATCTTCTTGCCGGCTTTCTCGGCAGCGTTTATCTTGGCCAGGTCCAGCCGATAGATCATGACGAGGCCGAGGCCGTTGAGGGCCGCAACCAGCGGCAGCAGTATCGGGTCGGCGGCTGGGGCGAACCGGCGTACCGCGAGGTGCGCCATCCCCCACAGCGCGCTGAAGCCCAGGCCGTAGGCGAACACCGACAGGGTGATGTTCCCGTCGATGGCGAGTACAACGGCTGCCAGGGCGGCGGTGGCGAGCAGGCCGGCGAACAACAGCAGCGAGAGTTCCCGCCGACGGTACGGCGGCAGATCGACACCGGCCGGTACCGGGAACCGGGCGAAGGTTCCCGTGAGGTCGACCGCCTTGCCGCGAAGCGGGGGGAGAACAGTCATCCAGGCGTCGGGACCGACGGGAGCGGCGGGACGCAGTTCGGGACCGGGGTGGTGGCGCAGGGCGGTGGCGTGGTGGCAACACCGCCCAGGGTGTTCTGGGTGTCCCCGGTGGTCGTTTCCTCGACGGAGCCTGCGCCCGCCGTCGCCGTCGCCGTCAGTGGCGCCGGTGCCGCCGTCGGTGTCGTGAGGGACTGGGTCGGGCTCGCGGCGTCCAAGAACTTCTCTCGCAGCCGGTCGACATACTCCTGAGCCTCTGTGAAGCTGTTGGCCGAGTAGCCTCCCGCCACCCGCTGGCGCCCATCATCGTTGAGCTCGTTCAGCGGCATAGCATGCCTCTTGAGCCGGTGCAGGGATATCCCGGCGATACTTCCCTCGACACCTTCGAAGATCGCAACCTGTTGGTCATCAACAGCGACGTAGTACCGGCTGTGGATGTAGAACCAGCCCCAGGCGGTCGCGACGGTCAAGACAATCACTGTGAACAGGATGATGAACGCCGGCCGGGGCGGCGGTCGCCGGGCGGGTGCTGATGACTCCTCGTCGACCAGGTCGTCGGGGTCCTGGTTGCGCAGCGCGAGACCATGCCGGCCGATCCGCGCACCCTTGGCAGCCGGCGAGTCCTGTTGGTCACCGTACCGGGGGTTCGGACCGGTACGCGCGGACGCGGCCCCCGGCACGATCTCCTTCTCCGCCGCGGCACCGGCCACCAACGGACGGTCGTCGCCGGCGTCGGAGTCCACGACATCGGCGACAACGACGGTGATGTTGTCCGGGCCGCCGCCCTTGAGCGCGAGTTCGACCAGCCGGTCAACGGCTTCCTGCGGGGTCGGCAGCAGCAGCGCCTCGTGGATGGTGATCTCGGTCACGACCCCGGACAGCCCGTCGGTACACAGCAGGTAGCGGTCGTCGGGGACCGCCTCCCGGATGGACAGGTCCGGTTCGACGTCGCGGCCGTCCAGAGCACGCATCAGTAACGACCGTTGTGGATGCGTGTTGGCCTGCTCGGCCGTGATCCGTCCCTGGTCGACGAGATCCTGTACCAGTGTGTGATCGTGGGTTACCTGGTTGAGGACCTCGTGCCGCAGCAGGTATGCCCGGGAGTCACCGACGTGCAGCACACCGAGACGAGTCCCCGCAAGCAACAGGGCGGTGACCGTGGTGCCCATGCCTTCCAGCGATCCGTCTTCGATGGACATCTCGCGTAGCTGAGCATTGGCCTGGTGCACCGAGTCGGCCAGTGCCTCCAGGATCGCGCCGCTGGCGATGTCGTCGTCCAGATTGGCCAGTTGGGAGATCACGGTGGAGGATGCGACCTCCCCGGCAGCGTGACCGCCCATGCCGTCGGCTACGGCCAGTAGCCGTGCGCCTGCGTAGGCGGAATCTTCGTTGCCTTCCCGGACGTGGCCGACGTCCGAGCGAACGGCGTAGTGAAGCCTAAGGCTCACCGGTGAAGCTCCAGGACGGTTTTTCCGATCCTGACCGGCGCGCCGAGAGGAACCGGCATGGGACTGGTCACTTTCGTGCGGTCGAGGTAAGTACCGTTGGTCGAGCCCAGATCTTCGACGAACCACTGGCCGTCATGGGGGACGAGTCTTGCATGTCTTGCGGATGCGAAGTCATCCTCCAGCACCAGAGTCGAGTCCTGTGCACGTCCGATGGTGACAGGCGCCGGTCCGAGCGGAAGAGTCGTCCCCGCGAGGTGTCCCTTTGTGACAACCAACTTGCTCGGTGTGCGCGCTCGTCGGCTGGGGGGCCTGTTCTGCTGCCCGCCGAGTGATGGAGCCGGGTGCGCCGGGTGCGCTGGAGCCGGGTGGGCAGGGGTTGGGCGGGCCAGCGCCTGGATGTTCTGTCGTTGGCGTTTCGTCGGCCCGAACATGTCCGCGCGCACCGCACGGACAGCGGCCAGGACGAACAGCCACAACAGTGCCAGGAAGCTGATTTTTACGACCAGGAGAACCAGGTCGCTGGGTTCGGATCCGTTCACGGCGTCCTACCAGCCGCGGTCGTTCGGGCCCGGTGCTCCCGGCCCGGCCGGACGGTCGCCGTCGTAGGGATCCCGATCGTGTGGACGCCGGTCTTCGACCGGGGGGACCCGGCCGGGACGGTGGGTCTCCTGTTCGTGCATGTCAGCGCCGTCCGGCCCCGCGGGTGCGACGTTGCGCCGCGGATCGCCGTAGCCGGCCTGGCCGCCGTAACCGGGCATACCTGGACCAGGTGTACCTGGAGCCGGCGTGCCTGGACCGGGCGTACCCGGGCCGTAACCGGCCGGAGGAGTACCGGGTACCCGGCCGCCGAACTGATCGTATGGGTTGCCGCCACGGTACTGGCCCTCCCTCTCCCCATAAGGGTCGTCGTAGCGGGGACCGCCACCATACGGATCCCCTGGTCGACCCCCTGCGGGCTGGCCTCTGGTCGGGCGTCCGCCGCCCTGGTATGGCGCCTCTCCCGGCGGCGCCGGATAGCCACTGGCGGCGCCGCCTAGGCGTGGATCGTCCCGGTACGGGTCGTCCCGGTACGGGTCCGCCGGCGCGGGCGGATAGCCCTCCGGTGGGTAGCCCTCGGGTGGACCGCCGCGCCGCGGCTCACCCCGGTAGGGATCGCCACCGCGGTAAGGTTCACCCCGGTAGGGATCCGCCGGTGGGGGTGGGTAGCCACCGGGGGGGACGCCGTGGCGCGGGTCACCCCGGCGGGGATCGGCTGATCGTGTCCGCGGGTCGACAGGTGCGGCCGGTGGCGCAGGAGCGGGGGGGTATGCACCTGCGGGGCCCGCCGGTACGCCGCCTGGGCCTGGCGCGCCCGCTGGAACACGTCCGGGGGCCCGTCCCCTGTCGGCACCTCGCGGATCGTCCCGCCGGAAGGCCAGGATCGTCGCGCCCAGTTCGATCTGGTCGCCGTTCATGAGCTTCACCTGGCTGGCGGCACGGCCGTTGACGATGCTCCCGTTGGTCGAGCCATGATCGATGTAGACGAACTGCCCGTCGGGCATCCGACGTACTTCGCCGTGCCGGCGGGATACTCCGGTGTCATTGAGACGGATATCACATTCGACACTGCGGCCAATGACCGTGACCTCGCTGTCTAGCGGATACTCACGCTCCTCTCCGCTAGCCCGGCTGTCAGGCCCGGGCTTGGTGGAGATGACGAGACGGGGCGCTCCCGGCGCAGTCGGCCGGGGTCGTCCCACAGGGCGTCTACCCGCTACCGCGCCCGGGTCGGCCGCGGCGACGCTGCTACGGATGCGGAATACCCCGACATCGAGATCCTCGGCCTCGGCGAGCCGCACACCGACCGGCCCGACGAACGTGTACCGCTGCTCGGCGGCATGCTCGCGGACCATCTCGGCCAGCTCGTCACAAAGTGCCCCAGTGTAAGGGGCAAGCCGGGCGAAGTCGCTACTGGCAAGCTCGACCGCGAACTCGTTGGGAACAAGCACCCGGTTCGAACTGGTCGCGCGCCGGTCATCGGTCTCTCGAGCCAGCGCGCTTGCGATCTCGACCGGCTCGACGCCTCCTTTGAAGACCTTGGCGAACGCGCCCTCGACGAGGCCGCCCAGGCGACGCTCGAAGCGCTGTAGCACGCCCATCTCGGCCTCCCCTCCTCCCCCCGGCCTTCTACCGGCACTGAGATCGTATGCTTCCGGTTGAGCGCCGCCCACGGCTCGGGCGGTGTGGATCGCGTGATAACGTGATACTCGCACTCGGGCGAGTGGCGGAATGGCAGACGCGCACGGTTCAGGTCCGTGTGTCCTAACGGACGTGGGGGTTCAACTCCCCCCTCGCCCACGAGCTGGCTGGTGCTGGTCGCCGACCTTTGGTCGGCTTCCCGGTGGGCCGCGATGTCTATCGGGGGGCCGAGCCCCCGAACCCCCCACGTTCCTGTGGTTGGGGACGACTCCCGGGCCCGATGCGGGGCTTCGTCCCTCCGGGTCAGCCGGGGTGGCTGGTGCTGGTCGCCGACCTTTGGTCGGATTTCTGTGGATACTCTGGACGATCATGACTGTGGATGCCTGTCGACGACCAGGCTCCGACCCAGACAGTTCCTGAATACATGCGTTGGCACGCTGTACCCCTGCACGCCAGGGACGACGGACTCCGGCACCTGGCGCGCCCCACCTCCTCGTCAACAGCACCCCGCCTAGCGGGTGGGCCGGCGTCTGCGGAGTGTCAGTCAAGCAATGTGGACCCGTTCCGAAGTCGACCTCAGTTTCATGATCGAATATTGTCGGATCATGAAACTGAGGGAATAAACGGTCGTGATAGCAGCCGCTTTCGTACTCAATCTCTTGATCGAAACGGGACGTGTGATTCGCTGACCGGTGCTCCAGCGGTCCGGGAGGCCCAAGTCGCCGGGTCATTATGGGACAGACGCGGTGTCCAGAAGACGTCGGTACCTGGAAGGCTCAGTGTCTGCTTCTCCAAGGTGATCGTGAGTGCGAAGTCCGCGAGGGGCGGACGGGCCAGCGCCTCCCACGCCATGGTAGGTATGTTCAATCTGCGTCCATAGTCGTTCCGGAGACGAGACGCCAGCACTGACGACGGTGACAAGACGGGCAGGTCGACACGCAGCCTGTCCAGGTCCGAAGGTCGCTACGGCAGGTCACCGCGGTGCGTCCGCTGGTTCTGCGGCCCGTGGATTCACTCGACGCCGCGACGTCCTCGTACAGAACTCGTGACGCATCTTCATGGTGAAGGCTTGTCACGATGCGAGACGCGGGGCAGCACGGTGCGGCGCTTGGGCGGGTGATTGAGCTCGCCGTCCTGATAAACGACGACATGACCCGGAGCTTGGCGCGGGACGGCCTGCGGGTCAGGCGCGGCGTCGGCATTGACCCCACCGTTCCATGGGATGCCGTCGCCACCATCGAGGTGCGCCAACGCGGCCGTGAAAAGTCCTGAGCCGTCCAGTTCGACCGGAGCGGGAACGGCGTCATGCTGAACGTCGTCGTCGCGAGCCGGACCAACGTCGACCTCACGCTTCGTCGTCCGTTCGTCGTGCCCCTCCCCAAGAGCCCGGAGTCCGTCACCGAACTCCGGTTGTATGCGGACGATGCCCGCGGGGTCGTCAGCCGGGCGCGCGAACACCTGCCGACCGGACAGGGCCGGGTAGAACAGCGGCATCCAGCAGTTCGAGCCGAACGGCCAGCCGGCCTTGCTACTCCTCACCACCCTGGAACATCTGGCTGACCCGGGCAGCCAGATCGGCAGCCTTATCGATAAGGTCATGTGCTATTATCACGGTTGCCTCAACTTCATAAATACCCGGCTCACCATAAATATCGGGTCACTCGGTCACGCCGCAGACGTGAGGTCGGACAGTGGGGGACTGTATCAATGTTTGTGGCGAGAGCCAGACGCGCCGAGCTCCGTCGCACCGGGACCACATCGTTGTCATCAATGTCGGCGAGTGCTCAAGTAGCAACGGTACCCGCTATTCATGAGGGTTATTCAAAACTCCTCGATCGAGATCTGTAGTAGCGGCCTGACCGGCGACGATGCATGATCTATGTCATCTGGACGGGGAGTTCTGAATAAGCCTCCGTGGCGGGACCAGCGGTAGTTCCATGAAGTACATGAAGCGTTCGATTCCCTCGGACATCGCCGTTTCCGCATGATCGAACACCGCGCTGTCACGGAAACCGAGCGAGCGGTAGAGAGCGTGGGCCTCGACCATGTAGTTGGCGGTTTCCAACCGGGCGAGGCGGAATCCCTCCTCCCGTGCATCGGCGAGGAGCCGTCGGAGGAGAGCGCGGCCGATCCCCCGACCGCGGGTCGAAGGATCGACGTACATCCGTTTGATCTCGCTGGTAACGGCGTCCACCGGCTTGAGCGCACCCACGCCCACCGCGTCCTCGCCGATCCGGGCGACCAGCAGGCGACCGCGTGGGCTGAGCAGGTTGGGCAGCTCGTCGCGGAACGACCGCTGGTATTGCGCGACAACCTCGTCCGGGTCGTCGAAGTGGACGCCGTTCGTGGCCGTCATCCGCTCGATGCACCACCGCAGATACCCGTCGAGCAACGGTTCGACGACCGACGGCTCGGTCAGTGGCTCGATGCGTGGCTCGCTCATGCGCTTCTCGCCTGGGAGCGACGTACACGACGCTTCTCCCGCGCCATCCGCATCAGGTAGGGCGGCGTGGGCGGTAGCCAGCCGAGTTGGCGAGCCGTGCCCAGGTAGTCGCGGTTGGCCCAGTGCTCGACAACCTGGCCGTCGGCCACCCGGAACCAGTGGGTCTGCGTCGTCGCGAACGTCTTGCCGGTGGGTGGGAACACGTCCGCGACCCGGCCCTGCTCGTCGTACGCCACAAACGTGTCCACATGCCGGCCCGACATCGTGCAGCGCACCGTGACCAGGTCCGTGTCGGTGACGACGTCGTGGATCTCCCATCGCAGGTCGGTGTACGCATCCTGCAGCCAGCGCGCCGAGGCGCGGAAGGCCGCCGGCCCCCGTCCCCGGCACGCCGGCGGCTCGGCGTCGGCCTCCCGGTTGACCGCGTCCGGGTGTATGAGGCGGGTGAACTCGTCGATCTCGTCGAGAGCCATGATCTCCACAGCCCTCGCGCACAGCGCGCGGTTGGTCTCCGCTAGCATTCTTTCCATGGGGCGAGCATCCAATACAGTGAATTGGTAACCAATGACGCGTCGGCCATACGACAATGCTGGCCGTGTCGAGCAGGCACGCGCCACGCAACGCCGGGTCCTGGAGGCGGCGCGCGAACTGATCATCGAGCGGGGCCCCACGGCGGTCAGCATGCGCGACATCGCCGCCCACGCCCGGGTCTCCGTCGAGACCCTCTACAAGACATTCGGTACCAGGGCGGTGCTCATCAAGAACGTCTACGACGTCACGCTCGCCGGCGACGACGAGTCGCAGGGCATCGCCGGCCGTCCGGAGATCCAAACCATCGTCGCGGCGGTCGACCCCCGGGAGAAACTTGCCCGCTACGCCGCGCTGGCCCGACGTCTCGCCGAACGCCTCGGTCCGTTGCAGTACAGGCTTCGCGCGGCCGCCCACAGCGGTGATCGTGACCTCCAAGGGCTGATCGGCACCGTGGACGCCGAACGGCTGGCCGGCGCCGGCCGCCTCATCCACCATCTCGTCGACACCGGCGGTCTGCGCGCCGGCCTCGACCCGGACCGGGCCCGCGACATCGTCTGGGCCCTCATCTCGCCCGAGGTCTACGACCTACTCGCCGGCGACCGGCGGTGGTCGCACGACGAATACGAACATTGGCTCGCCCAAACCTTGGCTGACACCATTGCACCCGTCCCGAAAGCCGACCGAAACGCATAAACGGCGACCTACCACGGTGCCGTTCGACCCGGCTTCCGCAATTGGGATCGCACGAATCCGCTGATCCCCGTCGTCATCGACCATCAGGAGCCAGGAAAATACTGCGCCCAGGGGCCGACGGGATTGTCCGGGCCGGCTTCACCACCTGTAGAGATCGGATCGGGGCTGTACGAGAAACGGCTCTGCCAAGATTCCGGTGGTGACAGGCCGTCGTCGCGGTGACAGGCTGTCAACTGTGTGACGCCGAACTGCTGATGACCGTCTTTCCTCAGCTGGCCGGGGAACGCAAGGGCATGGCCATTCGAAGGCCAAGGGAAAGCAGGACAAGCAGTCCAAACTCAGCAGCCACCAGCAGGCCTACCTAGTCGAGCTGCACACAGCCGGCACCCATACGATCGCCGAGCTCGCCGAACTGTTCTCGGTTTCCCGGGCCACGGTCTACCGGATCCTCGAGCGGACCGTCCGTACCCCAAGTTAGATCATTTCGACTGTCGGACGCGCAGCCGGCTGATCTTCCTGCGTAGCCTCCCACGGTTTTTCCGGTCTCCCGCTCCACGTCAGCCCGCAGGAACGCCACGCCACCAGCACCCACCCGGCGAGCCTGATCCGCCCGCACCAGGGGTGCCAACGGATGTGACCGCAACCCCGGTTCTCTGCTCCGTTCCTCCTCGACTCCGATGCTGTCACCGGAAAGGCACGGAGTGGAAAAAATCATGTACTTAGAGTAACTACAAACGTGCACGCTCGGTAGCCATAACAACCAGTTGCCGGTCGAGGAGGTGTCTCCGTGGCAAATCCGGGACAGCCATGGTCCCTGGGCGACCGTGAACCGGCCCATCCCAGGGCGCCAGGGGCCCGGACAAAGCCGTTCGGCGCCGAAGGGACGGGGAGGTCATTCCAGGGCGTCGGCGCGGCTGTGAAGGAGGTTGCCACGTCTGCGCGGCGGGATTTCGTTCGTTCCGAACCCGCAGGGCGACCACTGCCAGACAGCCATTCGGATCAAAGGCAGACGTCGCTGTACGGGACTTTCAGAAGACCAACAAGCTGTGACAGTCGACGGGATCGGGGCCCGGTGACGTGAGCAGCGTAGGAGGGAGTTCTCATGAGACTGTCGCAGGACAGCGGCTGTGGCTGGTATGTGCACGATGGTCACGGCGGCAGCGATCGCCGGCGCTCCTGGCGCGTTTGCGGCCTCGACGTACACGATGCACACCGACGGCGGTGACCCCGGCGGCCGGGTCACGTTCCAGCCCGACGGCGACGTCGTCAACCTGTGCGACATCGAGGCCGACGGCTGGGCGGTTTACCTGAAGGTGACCGATCTAACCGCAGGCAAGGAGAAGTACCACTACACCATCGGCGGTGTTGGTCGCTGCCAGACGTTCCGCGCATCTCTGGGAGGACCATATGACCTTGCGGAAGGCCATGTGATCAGGTTCACGATCTGCCTGGACAAGGACGGCAGGGATCCCGCCTATTGCGACACCTCGGACTGGGCGAACGCCAACTGGAACTGACCGCAGCAGCTGAGAACGCTCCGGCTGGGGTCCCAGCCGGGAGCGTTCCTGCCCTGGCCAGGTGGCCGGGATGAATTTCCAGCCTCCGCTGATCGTGTGGGGCTCCAGAAGTCGGGTTTTAACCGGTGGGCCGGCCTTTTACCGGTAGCTTCTTGGATCAGGGCGGGAGGTAGAGACGCAGACCATGACCAGCGGCGATCGCGTCGAGCAGAGCTTGGAGCTCACCAGACGGGGGCACCGGCGACCATGCCTGCTACCAGCGGCGGAATAGGCTGACCGGTGAGGATCAGTCGCCAACGGCCGTCCTGCCCGGGCAGCATCTGTTCCTGGCGTCCCTCCGGGCCGTCTGCGTCGAGGTACTCGGTGAGCACGTCGACGCGCCATCCCGCGCCT
Source organism: Protofrankia symbiont of Coriaria ruscifolia (assembly GCF_900634745.1). NCBI lineage: Bacteria > Bacillati > Actinomycetota > Actinomycetes > Frankiales > Frankiaceae > Protofrankia > Protofrankia symbiont of Coriaria ruscifolia. The sequence goes on along the minus strand of NZ_CAAAFR010000006.1, from coordinate 4,047 downwards.
GCTGCCGCGGTCACGATCGGTGACCATCGGTTCGCGGAGTCACGCGGAAGCTGGCTTGCGGGCCAGTTCGTAGGCGAAGCGGACCGTTTCGGTGAGGCGGTCGTTGGCTGCGTGGCGGCTGAGTTCGGCAGTGAGGTCGGCGTCGAACGCGGTGGCGTGGTCCGCGAGCACCGGGGCCGGCAGGAACGATGTCGACCGGATGTGCCCGGCGAGTTCGGGGATCGTCCAGCGGTGCTCGGCGGGGAACTCGTGGCGTCCGGCGGGCTCGAACCCGGCGCGGGACAGTACGTCGTGGTCGGGGTCCTGTTGCCTCGGCTGGTCCCAGCCTGGCGGAACGCGGCCGTACGTGCCCAGGGCGTTCTGCCATGTGCGCAGCGTCGTGTCGAGCGCCCGCTGCCAGTCCTGGTGGCCTGCCCACGGGGAGGTCGACCAGCACAGCGCGAGGCAGCCGCCTGGCTTGAGCCAGGCGTAGGCGCGCCCGGCGACCAGGGCGCGGCGGAGCCGGTGGAAGGCGTTGCCGATGACGATCAGCTCGAAGCTACCTGGTCCGGCTTGGAGGTCCTCGGCCCTGGCGGTGATCGGCCGGATGTGGGCCGCGGTGGCGGCGATCGCCTTGGCGCGGACCATGTCGATCATGTCGGGTTCGGCGTCCAAGGCCCACACTTCCGCGAAGGCGCCGCGCAGCGAGAAGGCGAGCTGGCCGGTGCCGCACGCCAAGTCGAGCAGGCGTCCGCCCCCTGACGGCGATGCCCGGCATGAGAGGTCAGCGATCATCGTGTCGGGGTAGGGGAGCCGGAAGCGCTCGTAGTGCTGGGCGGTGCCCCGGTACAGGTCGGGCCCGAACCTAACCTCGCTGGCCATGCGACCAGCATCGCAACCTCGCGGACGCGAGGCCAATGAGCCCCGAACCCGGCACACCGGACGTGACCACTCCGGATCATCGGACACGCCACAGACCACGCCACCGAACGTCACCGCCGGCAGCGAATGCTCAAATAAACCTGACCGCTACTCATGCACTGCTCACATACACGGCCAGTTGCGCATCTGTACCTGACGCCTACACCACCTGTAAGGATCGCGCGGACTCGGCCGGTCCGGGGGCTCCTCGCGGTCCTTGTTGGCCACTCGACGCCTCTGGCTGCCGTGTCTACTTGGCCATTTTGGTGACTGACGCCGATGTTTGGCCTCCGTTTCTGGCAGCTGGGATGTTTGACGGTTGAGCGGGATCTAGCCTTTGGCTGGTGGCTCAGGCTCAGTCCTCGACGACGCGCAGGATGATCTTTCCTTGGATGTGGCCCTGCTCGGCGCGTTCGTGCGCCTTGCCGGCGTCTGCGAGCGGGAAGACGCTGTCGATGCCGACCTGGACGCGGCCGGTGTCGATCAGACGCGCCAGCTCCGCCATCTGTGCCCCGTCGGAGTGGACCTGCCCTGATGTGACGGTGATGCCCAGTTCGGCCGCGCGCTCGCGGTGGTACTCGCCGAAGAAGACTGGGCTGATCGTGCCGCCGCGCTTGAGTACCGGGAGGAATCGGTGGCCGCGCGGACCGCCAACCGTGTCGACCACGAGGTCGACATCGCGCACGACCTGCTCGGCGGCGGTGGTGGTGTAATCGATGAACTGGTCGACGCCGAGCTTGCGCAGGAACGTTTCGTGGCGCCCCGAGGCGACGCCGATGATGCGTGCGTCCCTGGTCTTCGCGAGTTGCGCGACGAAGTGGCCGACTCCACCAGCCGCGCCGTTCACGAGCACGCTCCTGTCTGGTTCGAGCCGTACGTGGTCGAAGAGGTACTGGTAGGCAGTGAGCCCGGCCATCGGCACACCGGCGGCGTGCACGTGGTCGATGCTGGCCGGCTTGCGGGCGAGGTGCGATGCAGGCGAGGTCGTGTATTCCGCGTACCCTCTACCGCCGTTGTTGAGCTCGGGAAAGCGCACGAGCCCGAACACGGCGTCTCCGACGTGAAGTCCGGTGACCCCCGGGCCGACGGCGGCGACGACACCCGAGACGTCCGAGCCCGGCGTGAACGGCACGAGGAGCTTGGGCCGCCCAAGCTCCTCCGGGATGTTCGCAAAGCCGGTGCGCGCATACCAGTCGGGCGGGTTCAGGCCGGCTGCGTGGACACGGATCAAGACATTGCCCGGGCCCGGTTCGGGGCGCGGGACCTCCTCGTACATCAGGACCTCGGGGCCGCCGAACGCGTGTACCCGCACAGCCTTCATCGTTGCCGTTGTCATCATCTGCCCTTGATCTGTTGGTCGTCGGTTTGCTCGCCGGGGGTACTCCGCTACGATCTGGAACAGTGTTCCGAATCATATTCGGGGCAGTGCTCCGTTTGTCAAGACCGAGGGTCTGCGCATGACCGAGAAGGCAACGGCCGGCTCCACTACGCCACGCGCGCAACGTGCCGACGCGCAGCGCAACTACGAACACATCCTCGACGTCGCCCGGGCCGTCGTGGGTGAGCAGGGGACCGAGGCCTCGCTGCGTGAGATCGCGCGCCGTGCCGGCGTCGGACTGGGGACGCTCTACCGCCACTTCCCGACGCGCGACGCGCTGCTCGAGACGCTGCTGCGGGAGGGGTTCGATCGCCTTGCCGCGAAAGCGGACGCCCTCGAACACAGTCGTTCGCCCGACACCGCTCTGACCGCGTGGCTGCGCGACTTCACCACCGGCGCCGCCACCTACCGCGGCCTCGCCGGGTCGATGATGGCGACGCTCGGTGACAATACCTCGTCCCTCCACGCATCGTGTCTGGCGATGCGCGAGGCCGCGGCGCGCCTGCTCAAGCGCGCGCAGGACTCCGGGCACATCCGTCCCGACGTCGACGGCATGGACCTCTTCGCACTGATCACCGCCGTCGGCTGGATCGCCGATCAGGGTCCGTCCGTCGCCGACCGACGGGAACACCTGTTCTCACTGGTCATGGACGGGCTCGCGCACCACCCAGCGCCGGCCGCTGGAGACGACGGAGTCCCCGCAGCCGGGACACAGGCCTACATCACTGGGCGTGACAAGCATGGGCCAATCTGAATCCTCGGAGGCCAACGGTCTCGGTCTCACCCTGCGCTTCGAGCCCATCGCAGCGGTCTGCCCATGACCGGGTGCACGTTATTTTCGTGTCAGGAACTGGGGCCGCTGCGCTGGGCCGCCGTGGTGGCGGGAAAATCGGGGTCGCGGCCGTCCGGGACGCCGGTGCAACTGTGATGCCACCCGAGCTCGGGAGTCAGGATGGCGCGGGGGCCACCGACAGGCGCTGTTGATTGTTGCTTCGAGCACGCGGGTCAGACTCTTCCGAGGCCTGTGGTCCCTCCGGTCGGCCGCGCCTGGCGGTGTGTCCAGAAGGATTCGGAGGAACCCCGGTGGAGCTGCTGCACGACCGGTGCGCTGCGCTGGGCATCGGCAAGAAGGATCTCAAGGCGTGCGTGCGCACGCCGAACCCGGGCCGGGGCCGGTCGCGCAGGCAGGAGACCCGCACGTTCGCCACGACGACCAACGCGCTGCTGGAACTGCGGGACTGGCTGGTCGCGGAGAGGGTCACCCTGGTGGTCATGGAGGCCACGGGCGACTACTGGCGCGGGGCGTTCTACCTGCTGGAGGACTGCCTGCCGGTGATCCTGGTCAACGCCGCCCACGCCAAGGGCCTGCCTGGGCGCAAGACCGACGTGTCCGATGCGGCCTGGCTGTGTCAGCTCGGCGAGTGCGGCCTGCTCACGGCGTCGTTCGTGCCGCCGGAGCCGATCCGCCACCTGCGTGACCTCACCCGCTACCGGACGACGCTGACCGCCGACCGGACCCAGGAGGCCCAGCGGCTGGAGAAGGAGCTGGAGGACGCCGGGATCAAGCTGTCCTCGGTGGCCACCGACATTCTCGGGGTGTCCGGGCGGGCGATGCTCGCCGCGTTGATCGACGGCGAACGCGACCCCGACGCGCTGGCGGGCCTGGCGAAGGCCCGGATGCGGCCCAAGATCCCTCAGCTGGTGGAGGCGCTGACCGGCGCCTTCTCCGAGCACCACGCGTTCCTGTGCCGGCTGCACCTGGAACGCAT
>NZ_CAAAFR010000005.1:31226-36546 GCF_900634745.1 Protofrankia symbiont of Coriaria ruscifolia | reverse complement strand
TCGTCGCGATCGAGCACTCCACCCTCACCGCTGTCTGGCACATGCTCACCAACGACACCGACTACCAGGACCTCGGCGGCGACTACTTCACCCGCCGCGACCCCGAACGAGCCCGGACCCGCGCCGTCCGCCACCTCGAAACCATGGGCTACCGCGTCACCCTCGACACCGCCTCCTGACCCACGGCAGCCAGCAGCCGACCCGCGACAGCGCGCCGGCAGCTCCGCGCGCCCAACTACCAGCGACCGGTTCGGGAATCTTCGCGTCAGAGCTATTTTTTGGGCAGACCCGCTCACGGGCGTGCGGCCGGCTGTGTGCGGAGGTCGCGACGGGCCGGTAACGACCGCTGCACTGCGGTGAAATCGTGGCCGATAACTATACCAACGGTGACGGCCTCGATGACCGCGACCCATTGCCCGTACTGTTCCCTGCAGTGTGGCATCGTGCTGCACCCCGGCTCCCGGGGGATCGGCGTCACCCCTCAGGAGGACTTCCCGACCAACCGGGGTGGGCTGTGCTCGAAGGGCTGGACCGCCGCCGATCTACTCGACCACCCCGAACGGCTGACCGGCCCGCTCGTCCGCGATCATCGGGGTGGCGAGCTGCGTCCGGCGTCGTGGGACGAGGCCCTGGACCGCATCGTCACCGCGATCGGTGACAGTCAGCGCCGGTACGGGCCGGACAGCGTCGGATGTTTCGGCGGTGGCGGGCTGACCAACGAGAAGGCGTACACCCTCGGCAAGTTCGCCCGGGTGGCGCTGCGTAGCCGCTCCATCGACTACAACGGCCGGTTCTGCATGTCCTCGGCGGCGATGGCGTCCAACCGCGCTTTCGGCATCGACCGCGGCCTGCCGTTCCCGGTCAGCGACATCGCCAAGGCGCAGGTCGTGCTGCTGGTCGGCGGCAACCCCGCGGACACCATGCCGCCGGTGATGCAGTGGTTCGACGCCGGCCGCGCGGCCGGGGCCTGCCACATCGTCGTCGACCCCCGGGCCACCGCGAGCGCGCGCGGCGCCGCCCTGCACCTGCAGAACACTCCTGGCACCGATCTCGCGCTGGCCAACGGGATGATGCACATCGCGATCCGGGACAGGCTCGTCGACAACGATTATGTCGATGCTCGTACCGTCGGTTTCGACGCCGTCCGCCGTGCGGTCACCGCCTACTGGCCGGCCCGGGTCGAGCGGATCACCGGTGTGCCCGAACAGGACCTACGCCGTGCCGTGCACCTGCTCGCCGAGGCGGAGACGGCGATGGTGCTCACCGCCCGCGGCGCCGAGCAGCATGCCACCGGCACCGACACCGCACAGGCGTTCATCAACCTCGCGCTCGCCCTCGGGCTGCCCGGACGGCCGTTCTCCGGCTATGGCACGGTGACCGGGCAGGGCAACGGCCAGGGCGGGCGTGAACACGGACAGAAAGCCGACCAGCTTCCCGGCTACCGCAAGCTCGCGGACCCGGCGGACCGGGCTCACGTCGCCGCGGTCTGGGGGATCGACCCGGATGAACTGCCGCCGCCAGGTGTGTCCGCTTTCGAGATGCTCGACGCCCTGGGTACCGACGGCGGTGTGCGGGCGCTGCTGGTGTTCGGGTCCAACCCGGTCGTTTCCGGACCTGACGCGAACCGGATCGCTCGGCGGCTGGGCGCGTTGGATTTTCTCGCCGTGTCGGACATCTTCGTTTCCGAGACCGCTCAGTTCGCGGACGTGGTGCTGCCCTGCACCCAGTGGGCCGAGGAGGAGGGCACCATGACCAACCTCGAGGGCCGGGTGCTGCTGCGCCGCGCGGCGGTCCAGCCGCCCCCCGGCGTACGCACCGACCTGCAGATGCTGGCCGACCTCGCCTGGCGGCTGGGACGCGGCCGGTTCTTCACCGATTCCGCGCGGGAGGTGTTCGACGAGCTGCGCCGTGCCAGCGCCGGTGGGCTTGCCGACTACGCCGGCATCACCTATGAGCGTATCGCCGCCGAGCACGGGGTCTTCTGGCCGTGCCCGGACGAAGCGCATCCGGGCACGCCACGCTTGTTCACCGAGACGTTCGCCACCCCGGACGGTCGTGCACGCTTCCACCCTGTCCGTCACCGTGGTGCTGTCGAGCAGCCGGACCGGCAGTATCCGTACTATCTGACCACCGGCCGGATCATGCAGCAGTATCAGTCCGGGACGCAGACCCGTCGGGTGCGTGCCCTGCTGACGGCCGCGTCCGACCCGTCCGTCGAGATTCATCCGACGCTCGCGGCCCGCTACGGCATCGCAGGCGGTGACCTGGTGGAAATCCGGTCCCGGCGGGGCCGGGCGGTGTTCCGGGCCCGGCTCACCGACACCATCCGCCCCGACACCCTGTTCACGCCGTTCCACTGGAGCGGTATGTCCACCGCCAACCTGCTGACGAATCCCGCGCTCGATCCGCACTCACGGATGCCGGAATTCAAGGTGTGCGCGGTCACGATCGCGCGCCTGGACGCCCTGCCCGAAGGCGGTGACACCATCCCGACCGGCGCGACCGTCCCGGTTGCCACAGACAACCCGATCGGGACTGATTATCCGGTTGCCGCCACCGCAGCCCGTCCCGTTGCGGGGAGCACCCCTTCGACCGATCGACCTACCGCGAAGGACCGCCGTATGCATGGCACGCCGCTTCGGCGTCTCGTGGTCGTCGGTAACGGAATGGCCGGCGCCCGCACAGTGGAGGAGATCCTCGCCCGCGGCGGGGCCGAGATGTTCACCATCACGGTGTTCGGCGACGAGCCGCATGGCAGCTACAACCGCATTCTGCTGTCGAACGTGCTCGCCGGGCTGGAGGAGGATGCGGAAATCTTCCTCAATCCCCCCGAGTGGTACCGCGCGCATGGTGTCCGCCTGCGTGCGGGTGTGCGCGTCAACCGTATCGACCGCCACGCCCGCACGGTGTTCGCCGACGACGGGACGGCCGAGCCCTACGACAAGCTGGTCGTCGCGACCGGCAGCCGACCGTTCATCCCCCCGATCGATGGAGTCCACCGTCCGGACGGCACTCTGCGGTCAGGGGTGTTCGCCTTCCGCACCCTTGACGACTGCCGGCGAATGATCGCCTTTGCCAATGGTATCGCCAAAGGTCATGGAAGGATTTTTTCTTCCGTGGCCGGAGGCGTTTCGGCTGATATCGCCGAAGGCGCTCGTTGCCGTACCGCTGTCGTGATCGGTGGGGGTCTCCTCGGGCTTGAGGCGGCGCGCGGACTGCAGGAGCACGGGCTCGACGTCCGCGTCCTGCACGCCGCGCCGACGCTGATGAACGCCCAACTCGACGACGAGGCCGGCGAGATCCTGCGTCGTAGCGTCGAAGGCCTCGGGATCACAGTGCGCACCTCGGCCAGGACCGTTGCGCTGCTCGGCGAGGATGTGGTCAGCGGGGTGGCGCTCGCGGACGGCACGACCATCGACACGGACATGGTGGTGATCACTGCGGGCATCCGCCCCAACGTCGATCTGGGGCTGCACGGTGGCCTCACCGTTGAGCAGGGAATCGTCACCGATGATCAGATGCGCTCCGTCGACGACCCCGACATCTATGTCGTAGGAGAGTGTGCGCAGCATCGCGGGGAGGTGTATGGGCTGGTGGCGCCGCTGTGGGAGCAGGCCGCGGTTCTCGCCGACCACATCACCGGCGCGAAGCCGGACGCTGCATACCATGGTTCGAAGACCGTCACCACGTTGAAGGTGGCTGGGGTGGACGTGGCGGCCATGGGCTTGCGGGCACCCGAACATGACGATGACGAGGTTGTCCGGTTCGTCGAGCCCCGCCGCGGGGTGTACAAGAATGTGGTCATCCGGGATGGCAAGCTCGTCGGCGCCACTCTCGTTGGAGACACCGCCAGGGCAGCCTTCCTCTTGCAGGCGTTCGACCGGGAGTTTCCGCTGCCCGAGGAGCGTCTGAAGATGCTGTTCGACATCGGTGCCCCGACTGCCGCCGTCGGTGCGGCCGAGCTCACTGACGATGCGCAGGTCTGCAACTGCAACGGGGTGAGCAAGGGCACCCTGGTCGCGTGTGTGCGGTCGGGGCAGCAGACCGCCGCCGGGGTGATGGCTGCGACCCGTGCCGGCAAGGGCTGCGGTTCGTGCAGGACGCTGGTGACACAGATCGTCGAGTGGGCGACGAGCGAGGACTTCCCCGATGAGCTCGATGAGCTCGATGGGCCCGATGGCCGGATACGCGCCGATATCCGGGCCGACGGCGTGTCGTCGGTGATGCCGCGGATCGCCGAGGGGGTGACGCCCGCGCAGTTGCGCCGTATCGCCGACGTGGCGGACAGGTACGGCAGTCCGATGGTGAAAATCACCGGGGGGCGGCGTATCGACCTGCTCGAGGTCCGCGAGGAGGATCTGCCGGCGGTGTGGGCGGACCTGGGTATGCCGTCCTGGGAGGATTGAGGCTGTCAAGGCCTTATCCGTCCTCGAACCGAGGAGCACCCTTGCGGTGAAGAGTACCGGTGTTTATCCGTCTGTCCGTGTCGATGCCGCCGGTCGGGGAGTTGTGTCTCATGCGGGCGGGGTCCTGCTGACCGAGACCGTCCGGGCCAGTGGGCTGCACCGGGCGCTGTCGCCGTGGCGGTGGGGCCGGGCGGTTTGCACGACCCGGGCTAACACGTCCGCCGAGCCTTAAATGGCCACTCCGATATATGACTTAAACGCAGAAAAGCCAATTACTGTCTGAAGCTAAGTTCCTGGAGGCGGTCCAAGTAGCCCTGAGCCTCCGGCTCTTTCGCGTACCGGCTGCTCATCAGAGCACCGAGTTCGCTGGACACCATGAGAAGAGAAGGCAGGGACTTACGTTCGCCATCGAGAGCGCGGTTTCCGAAGAAGATAGCTCGATCAAGATCGTCTTGGCGCGCGGCAATAACGCCTAGTGTCACCCGAGCTTCTGCAATTCGCATCGGCGATAGCTCTTTTCCGAGGTGGCTGGTCCCGGCCCTAATTACTTCATTGGCATAGGCTTCGGCGAGCGGATTTTCGCCGACCAGCCGGTAGCAATCCATGGCATAGAAGTCGAATTTTGAAGGATCGACTATAAAATGGTTGTCCAGATTGGCTGGATGTTCGAGCTGCTCAAGCAGCATTCGGCCGCGTTCGAGAGCTATTTCGACTTGCCTGCGGTCGCCCAAGCGCGCCCATGCCTTCGCTTCCTGTGCTGCAAGCTGGACGGCAACACTGTGTTGTCCCGCTATTCGTGATCCTGCACGAGCTGCCGAGACTGCACCAGCATAGTTGCCGGCGGTTAGTGCGAACCATGCGCTCATCTCGTATGCCCAACCTCGTATTTCGGCGCTATCTGTTTCCGTTCCGAG
>NZ_CAAAFR010000005.1:11977-30706 GCF_900634745.1 Protofrankia symbiont of Coriaria ruscifolia | reverse complement strand
CATCTCGTATGCCCAACCTCGTATTTCGGCGCTATCTGTTTCCGTTCCGAGGTCGAGTGCGGCTCGACGAGTCGCCTCGGCGGCTGCCCGTTCCCCCACGTCATATTCGACGCATCCCACTAGAAGCGCCAGCCAGCCAGCCAGATTGAGCGTCTCCCGGTGCTGCTTAAGTGTAAGGCGGTGGCTTTGCAATTCAGTTATGTGGCGCAACCATCGCTTTCCTTCGACAGCCAGTTGATCGGCCGGCAAGTATGGGTACTCGGAACACAGGCGATCAATTGTAATTCGAAGTGCGTCCAATGTCGCGCTGTTGATATCCGTGTGTCTGAGTCGACTAATGATGTCGAGGGTATCCATTCCACTGACGGCAATTATTTCGATATCACCGTTTCGTGTCCCGGATTTGGGGAAGAATGCGTTGGTGACTGTTCCGAATGTACGAGCAATGAGCGATTTGTAGAAATCGGACGGTTCGTGTTTGCCTGCTTCCCAGGATTTCCATCGACGAAGAAGATTTTCTTCATCGGTGAGCGGTTTGTCCGAATGTGCTTGGAGTACTCGTACAGCTTCCCGCTGCGACCAACCACGTGCATCGCGCTCGGAACGGATACGTTGCGCCCAGGCTGGGCGGTCCTTGTCCATGGTTGGTACACCTAACCTCCCAGCTCACGGGCGGGCCCTGAGCTACCGTTACGGCGCAATTATGACACGATCGGCCAGGGTGACATGCATGGTGACGGACACGTGTCACCCAGCTTGTCACTTTTTGCGACGGCGCCTCTCCGGTGTCCTTGGTGTGCCGTGACCATGTGAGGTCAGTACCGAGTCCCGGAGGAGGGAGCTGTCGTGCGTCTGCGTGGGTGGGCACTGTGACGGAGCGGCGGTGTTGTTCGCGTCGATGGTCTTCGATAACGACGGACCGGTCGAAGTCGTCGTGATTTTCCTGACGTCGCGCACCGTCGATTCACCTTCCGAAGATTATGGCATTACCGAATATCGGGTAATGCCGACGCGGTTCGCGCTCGGAAGCCAGCTATGAAAGCCACGACCACGGACTACCGCGTGGGTATCCGTGCATCCTGCATGTTGCCGGAACCGTAGCTGGATCGCCACCGTTAGCCCGTATCGGCAAACAGCTTGGTCACGGAACGGGAGGGAGACTGATCCTCGCGTGGATCGCATGGGCGTGCGTAGGGTGCACGCGCGTATCCGGGCTCCCCGGCGGTCGGTATGACACCGGTCCCGACCATCGGGTGAAAGCGGCACCTGCGGCGATCCCGCCTGTCTCTCCCCATCCCTGTCACCCTCCAGGGAAAGACAGGGCCGCCGGTGCCCGCCCCCTCCTTACTCACCTGTAAAAATGTCTTTCCGTTCCGTCTCTTTGTCCGAGGAGTGTCCGCCTATGGGAGCACCGGCTGTGCCCGATACTGGATTGCCCGATACCGGCGGACCGCCCGTGTCCGACGTGGACCCCTTCGGGCATCCTGTTGATCTGTACGTGATGTTGTTGTATGACCGACGCCTGTTGTTCGTCCACAATGTAGAAACCGGCGCATGGGTCCTGCCGTCCGGCACACTGGATATCGGCGAATCGCCAACGCAAGGGGTTGGCCGTATAGCGCTGGACCAGATCGCGGTACTCGTTGCCGTTTCGAGTATCTACCTAGTCCACGTCCAACACCACCACGATGGAATACGGCGGCGCATCGGATTGTATTTTTAGGCCGGACGTTACAATGGCGTCCCGGCTATTGGGAATCGTCGAAAGATTGATCGGTTCGGCTGGTACGAGCCCGCCGGACTACCCGATTCGGTCGCGCCACATGTTGCCGTGGCAGTTACCACGTGGGGAAAGCCGGAGTTTTACAGCGAGTGTTCGCAGCATCCGGATCACGACTCGGAGGCCGGCCCGGATGCTGCCCGGAAACGGCGCCGGCCAAACGGAACGATCAGATGAGAATGATGGGGCCAGGTCACGAGGTTTGTGTCCGTGTTTTGTGCCCCGTCGGGCTCGACACGCCGAACCTTATTGATCGGCTTGTCCGGATCTACACCACTCGGGGACTCACTCTGCCGCGGGACAGGGCGCATCCGGCCCGGAGTACTGGGCTAAACGTGGCGTACAGGGAGGCAGCGGGTCGTTGTCTGCGATAGAAACCATATTTATCGTCGAAAGTTGTCCAAGTATCACAATTGGGCTCGGTTGTTGTTGCCATATCGTCAAGCTGACGTTTCCAATTGCCGACGGCAGCACTTGGCCGGCCCGTCTGCGAAGAAAGCGGCGGTGACGGTCGGCCGGTGGGGAGATGCTATTTCGAGACCGGGTTATAATGTTAAAGGAAGTTATAGAGGAGAATGTCGTGGGGAAACACTCACAGCCGCAGACGTGCCCGAACTGTAATGGTTCGGGAAAGACGCAGACGACCGGGGACGGCAAGGACGGCAAGGACGGCAAGAGCGCTAAGCAAACCACGAAATGCGCCACGTGTAGCGGGAAGGGGACTGTATGAGCCGCGTTAGGCGTGCGGATTTCGTCCCTGACGTTGTCTGGGTTCAGCGCGAGGACGGCTGGTTCATACGGTTGGACCGAAAAGAAGATCAGGAAGCGTGGGATAAGCTGGCCAACAGTGACGAGTATGTTATTACCCAGGTTGACGACGGAGCCGGAACGTACGGCGCTGATAGGGGTATCTTCCCGACGAGTTCTAGCAGCGCTCCCGGTGTAATTCATGAGATGCTCAACCTGTTGGATCTCCATTCGGGTATGGACGTTTTGGAGATCGGGACAGGAACTGGTTTTAATGCGGCCTTGCTCGCCGAAAGTGTCATGCCGGGTTATATAACAACGGTTGAAGTCGATGAATCGGTTGCTGACCACGCGCGGGAAGCGCTCCTAAAGGCTGGGGTGTCAGCTACGGTCGTCATGGGAGACGGGACGTGCGGTTACGAGGACAACGCACCCTATGACCGGATCATTTGCACCGCCAGTGCGTTGAGTGTGCCGTATACATGGATAGAGCAAACTCGACCCGGCGGACGAATCGTGCTGCCCTACACAGGCAGTTTCGACCGGGGGGCGTTCCTGTGTCTTATCGTCGACGGCTACGGCGGCGCTAGCGGCAAGTTTCACGGAACGGCGTCTTTCATGCGCCTTCGCGGCCATCGGGCGGGCCGGGCGCTGTGGCAGATCTGGAATACGGCGGACGCCCATACCACGACGACGGAGGAATACCTACGCGAGCCGTTCGTGGAATATGACGCAGGATTTGCTCTGGGTCTGTTGCTCCCGGGATGGATGACAGCAGAAAGGGAGGAAGACGATGGAGAAATTCTCCTCATGTCGGACCGTGTGTCGAACTCATGGGCCACTGTGCGACCTGCGAACAATGGGAGTGTGACGTATGAGGTTCACTATGACGGGCCGCACCGGCTGTGGGTAGAACTGGAAGCTGCCTATCGATGGTGGACCGACGCCGGAAGGCCGGATCAGACCCGCTTCGGGACGACTGTCACTCCCGAAGGGCAAACATTCTGGCTCGACTCCCCTGACCGTACCTTGCCAAACGGAACGATCAGATGGGAATGATAGTGGGGGTAGCAGGACGGGTAGCGGTGCCGCTACTCCCGGGTGCTGGGCTGCTCTACCCGGCGGCAGGGCTCCGGCGTGGTGTTCGTCAGGTGGCGGCCGTAGTGCCGGTAGACGTCCGCGAGGAGGATCTTCCGGAGGTCGGCTTCTCCGAGGGTCTCGGTGGCGTCGGACGGCACGCGGGATGGGGCTTCCCGTCGCGTAGCCCAGCGACCCCGTACGGGCTGCCCTGCACAGGCGACCTTTCATGTCCAGCCGCAGATCAGGGATGGCTATATCGATCTTCCTAAAAGAGTACTTGACTGACGCGTCCATCCGAGGTCTGTCCGGTTCACGGACGGAGCGGCCCGGCGCCGGTGCGCTGGTGGGGGTTCACGGTCCTCGCACGAAGGCCGTGAACCCCGACCCGGCGTCAGACGCCTTCGAGCCTCTTCGGGGACGGGCGCAGGTATACGAACCAGGTCACGATGAAACAGACGGTGTAGAAGGCGATGAATGCGATGTAGGCGGCATTACCTGACTTGTAGGTCAGGAACGACTGCCGGAATGCAAGGTTGACCAGCGCTCCACCGAAGGCGCCGATCGCGCCGGCAAGGCCGATGAGCGCACAGGACAGCCGGCGTGCCTCCTGCTCGCTCGCCGGCTCACTCATGCCCTGGGCTACGAGCAGATTGCTCTTCGCCCGGAAGATGGCCGGGATCATCTTGTATGTCGAACCGTTGCCGATACCACTGAAGATGAACAACGCCATGAATCCGACCAGGAACAGTGGCAGCGAATTCTGCAGCGACGCGAGCAGGACGATGGTGGCGCTCACCACCATCGCGACGAAGTTGACGAATGTGACCCGGGCGCCGCCGTAGCGGTCGGCGAGCACGCCGCCGACAGGACGGATCAGAGAGCCCAGCAGCGGTCCCAGGAATGTCAGGTGCGCGGCCTTTGCCGGTGTGGCGAAGTCCGCCTTGAACTGGACCTGCAGTACCTGGCCGAAAGCGAATCCGAAGCCGATGAACGAGCCGAAGGTCCCGATGTAGAGCAAGGACATGATCCAGCTGTGCCTGTCACGGCAGACGTCCCGCATGGCTCGTTTGTCGTTCTTCGCCGACGACAGGTTGTTCATGAACAGCGCGGCGCCCGTCACGGACAGGACGATCAGCGGAATATAGACCGCCAGGATCAGCCGGGGATGGGCGGCTCCGGCCGTCTCCAGCACGATCAGACCGGCGATCTGGACGAACGCCACGCCGAGGTTGCCCCCGCCGGCGTTCAACCCCAGTGCCCAGCCTTTCAGCCGCTGCGGATAATAGTAATTGATGTTGGCCATGGACGAGGCGAAATTACCGCCGCCCACACCCGCGACGGCTGCCACGACGAGCAGCGTGCTGTACGAGACACCGGGCTTGAGGACGACCGCGGTGAGGATGCACGGCACCACGAGCAGGAGCGCGCTGAACACCGTCCAGTTCCGGCCACCGAACTTGGCCACCGCGAACGTGTACGGCAGCCGCAGCACGGATCCGACAACGGCCGGCACCATGGTCAGGACGAATTTCCCGGCCGGGTCCACGTGGTACCGCGGCCCTAGGAACAGGACCAGAACCGACCACAGGCTCCAGACCGAGAAGCCGATGTGCTCGCTCAGAATGGAGAAGATCAGGTTACGTCGCGCGATGGTGGCGCCGGTCCGGGACCAGAACGCGGCGTCCTCGGGTCGCCAGTCGTCGATCCAACGGCCCCGGTGGACCGGGGCTGGGCTCCCGCTGGGCGGGGCCCCCTCCAAAGTGGTGCTCATGGGCTTCCTCCAGGCCCTTGGGGCCTCCGGACGCGCGGGGACGAAGCCGGATCGCGGGTCCTTCGGCCGGGGATGTAAACGCCGGGATCGACGCTAGAAAAAGAGCGTTACGGTTGATGGGGCAGCCCGATGACGGACGATGTGCGTTTCTCTCACACGGTGATTCCGCCGGTGTGAGGAAAAAGAAGCGGTCATGCGGAGGACGTGGCGGTCGCCGCCCGGCCGACGGGGAATCAGGCCCTTATGCCGGGTTGCGGGTTACCGCTTACCGGCTGCCGGTTGCCGGGGAAAGGCGGCGGTGACCGGCGCCGCCGGGCGTGGGCCGTGGGCCGGTCCCACCTCGACCCGGCCGTCACGGATACGGATCGGGTATGTCGGTATCGCCATCCCGTCGGCGTCCAGACACACTCCGGTCGCCAGGTCGAATGCTTGTTTGTGCAGCGGGGAGAACACGACCGGGCGGTCGCCGCGCGAGCCGACGAGCCCGCGCGCCAGTACGTTGGCGCCGCCGACCGGGTCGTGGTTGCCGATGGCGAACAGCTTCCCGTCGCCCAGCCGGAACAGCGCGACCTGCGTGCCGTGTACGAACGCGGCCGTGCCGCGGTCGGCCAGCAGGTCGTCGAACGCGCACACGTCAGTCCACGACTCGCTCATGCCTGTCCTCCCGGCGAATGTCCTGCCGGCGAGACGGCCAGCCGGGGGCCCGCCACCAGTACCGCCCGCTCGCCGGCACGCGCCGGCCGCGGCTGCCCTCGTTCCAGCACCCGCACGATGTCGGGGTCGCCGGCATCCGGGAGGTTGACGAAGGACACGAAGTGGCGGAGCTTGTCGGGGTCGGCGAGCGTCGCCTTCCACTCGTCGGTGTAGGTGTGGACATGCCGTGCCATCGCCTCGTCCAGATCCGCGCAGATGCCCAGGGCGTCGTCCACGATGACGCGCCGGAGGTGTTCCAGGCCGCCGTCGAGGCTTTCGATCCACGGTGCGGTGCGTTGCAGGCGGTCGGCGGTCCGGACGTAGAACATGAGAAAACGGTCGATGTGGCGGACGAGCGTCGGCGTGTCGAGGTCGCCGGCGAACAGCTCGGCGTGCCGCGGCCGGTAGCCACCGTTGCCGCCGAGATAGAGATTCCATCCGTTTTCGGTGGCGATGATCCCGACGTCCTTGGAGCGCGCCTCCGCGCACTCCCGGGCACACCCCGACACCCCCATTTTTATCTTGTGGGGGGCTCGCAGCCCGCGGTAACGCAGTTCCAGTTCCACGGCGAGCGTCGTCGAGTCCCCGACCCCGTACCGGCACCAGGTCTCACCGACGCACGACTTCACCGTGCGCAGCGCCTTCCCGTATGCGTGCCCGGATTCCAACCCGCCGGCCACCAGGCGCGCCCATATCCGCGGGAGCTGTTCCAGGCGTGCTCCGAACATGTCGATTCGCTGACCACCTGTGATCTTGGTGTAGAGACCGAACTCCTTGGCCACCTCGCCGATGAGGATGAGCGTGTCGGGGGTGACCTCACCGCCGGGCAGCCGTGGCACGACCGAATAGGTACCGTCCTTCTGCAGGTTTGCCAGGACGTGGTCATTGGTGTCCTGCAGCGCGGCCTGCTCACCGTCGAGGATGTGCCGGTTGTAGATGGACGCGAGGATGGACGCGGCCACGGGCCGGCACACCTCGCAGCCACGCCCCCGGCCGTGTTCGGAAACAAGCTGGGAGAACGTGGTGATGCCGCGGGCCCGTACGATTTCGAACAGTTCGGCACGACTGTGGTCGAAGTGCTCGCACAACGCGTTGCTGACGGCGACACCAGCGGCGGCGAGTTTCTCCGTGAGGATGGACTTCAGCAGCGGAATGCAGCTGCCGCATCCGGTCCCCGCACCAGTGCACGTCTTCACCTCGGAAAGATCGGTGAGGGAGCCGGCATCGATCGCGGCAGTGACCTGGCCACGGGTGACGTTGCGGCAGCTGCAGATCTGCGCGTCGTCGGGCAGCGCCACCCCGCCGGTCGGGCCGCCGGCCGCCGGCAGGATGAGCTGGGCCGGGTCGTCGGGCAGCGCCTGGGCGGATCCAGCCAGCGCCCGCAGGGCTGCGTACGAGGAAGCGTCGCCGACCAGGACACCGCCGAGCACCCGGCGAGCGTCGTCGGACAGCACCACCTTCTTGTAGGTCTTCTTTGTCGGGTCGGCGAAGGTGATCGGCAACGCGCCGGGGGTGGTGGCAAAGGCGTCGCCGAAGCTGGCCACGTCCACCCCGAGCAACTTCAGCTTGGTCGAGGTGTCCCCGCCGGTGAAGGTGGCGCAGCCGCCGAGTAGCCGGTCCGCCACCACCTCTGCCATCGCGTAGCCCGGGGCCACCAGACCGTGGACCCGCCCGGCGGCCAGAGCGCACTCCCCGATCGCGTAGATCGCCGGATCGGCGGTGCGGCACGCGGTGTCCACGACGACGCCGCCGCGTTCGCCCACCGCAAGGCCCGATTCCCGGGCCAGGGCGTCCCGTGGCCGTATGCCCGCGGAAAACACGACCACGTCGACGTCCAGACCGGTGAGGCCGTCCGGATGGCGGGCGAAGAGTATCCGCCGCACCCGACCGTCATCACCCGCTGTGATCCGCTCGGTGACGGTGGCTGTGTGTACGCCGATTCCGAGCGCTTCCACGTGAGCCCGCAGCATCTGGCCACCGGCCTCGTCGACCTGCATCGGCATCAGCCGCGGCGCGAACTCGACAACGTGCGTGGCAAGGCCCAGGCTGCGCAGCGCGTTCGCCGCCTCCAGGCCGAGCAGGCCACCGCCGACGACCACCCCGGTTCGGGCCCCGGCCGCTGACGCCCGGATGGCGTCGAGATCCTCGATCGTCCGGTAGACGTGGACGCCGGTCGCGTCCCGTCCCGGAACCGGCGGTACGAACGGCACGGAACCGGTCGCGAGCACCAGCGCGTGATAGCCGATCGTGAAACCGGCTGCCGTGGTGACCATCCGGGTGGTCCGGTCGATCGCCACCACCGGGTCGTCCAGCCTCAGGGCGAGGCGGGGATGGTCGAGGAAACCCTCGGAGACCAAAGTGAGGTCGTCGGCCGTGCGGCCGGTGAACACCGAGGACAGCGCCACCCGGTCATAGGCCGGCCGGGGCTCCTCGGCGAGCACGACCACGTCCCAGGCTGTTTCGGTGTCGCGTTCCAGCAGAGCCTCGCACAGGCGGTGACCAGCCATGCCATGGCCGATCACCACCAGCGTCCGACGGGACATCAGCGGATCGCCTCCCTCGAAGCGGCTTTCCCGGTGCTCGCCGCTCGTTCTTTTCGGCCATGTCTTCGACCTTGTCGGTGTCACGTCCTCGACCGCCACGCCCCGTGGACGGTAGGCGGCGGCGGTTTCGGGGTCGTTGGAGATCGGAAACAGCGTCGAAACGAGCTCCGCACACCGCGCCCGGCGCTGCCGTGAGGCCGTGCGGGCCGTGCGGGCCGTGCGGGCTGACAGCCTCGTGAGGAATCGCCGGCACGTCCGTGAGGTCGGGGCCGGCGCGGTCGAAAACATCGGCGTTACACGGGTGTTGCAGGACGATAAGGTCCAGGACATCAAGGTGCCGGAGCATGCCGGCATGGCGGCCCATGCGCGTACGAACGGTACCGAGCCGGATGACGGTGGCGAACCGACGCCCTCGGCGGTGCCGCCGTTGCTCGGTTTCACCGTGGGGATCACTGCCGCGCGTCGCCGTGAGGAACTGGCCAGCCTGCTGCGGCGCCGCGGTGCCCGGGTCGTGCATGCGCCGGCGCTGCAGATCGTGCCGCTCGCCGACGACACCAAGCTGGTGGAGGCTACCCGGTCCTGTCTGGCCGCGCCCCTGGACGCTGTGATCGCCACGACCGGCATCGGTTTCCGCGGCTGGATGGAGGCCGCTGACGGCTGGGGGCTGGGCGAGGACCTGCGCAGGCACATGGCGGGGGCGCGGATGTTCACCCGCGGCCCGAAAGTCACCGGTGCGGTACGGGCGGTCGGGTTGAGCGAATGCTGGTCACCGCCGTCGGAGTCAGGCGCCGAACTGGTGGAACGGCTGCTCACCGAGGACCTGCGCGGCCTGCGAATCGCCGTCCAGCTCCACGGCGAGCCGTTGCCGGACATGGTGGACAACCTGCGGGCAGCCGGTGCCGAGGTCGTGGAGGCGCCGGTCTACCGCTGGGAGCCGCCGGCGGACCCGCGGCCGGTTCGTCGCATGGTCGACCTGATCGCCTCCGGTGGGCTGGACGCGGTGACGTTCACCAGCGCTCCCGCGGTGCTGAGCCTGCTACGGACCGCCGCGGAGATGGACCGTGAGAGTGAGGTACTCGACGCGCTGCGGGGGCAGGTGCTGGCCGCCTGTGTGGGTCCGGTGTGCGCCGCGCCGCTACAGCGGCGTGGGGTGCCCGCGGTCAGCCCCGATCGGTTCCGGCTCGGTGCGCTGGTACGACTGGTGTGCGAGGAGCTGCCGGCACGGCGGTGCCGGGTGGTGCTGGCAGGCGGCTGTGAGCTGCGGGTCCAGGGCTGCGCAGTGGTGGTGGACGGTTCCCCGGTGACACTTGCGCCGAAGGCGGCGGCGGTTCTGGCGGCGTTGGCGGAACGACCCGGTCGGGTGCTCTCCCGCGCGGAGCTGCTCAGCCGCACCGGCGCGTCCGACCTGGCCGACGAGCACGCGGTGGAGATGACCGTGGCGCGGCTACGGACAGCGCTCGGCCCGGCGGGCCAGGTGATCGAGACGGTCGTCAAGCGCGGGTATCGGTTGGCAGCACGCCAGGCGATATGACGCCCAGGAGCCTGTTTCAGCGCGACTGAGCTTTCAGAGTGACCGAGCGCAGGGCGTTGCGACTGCACGCAGGGCGTTCGAGCAGCGAGCCGGGTCCAGGTGGTTCCTGACTTTGGCCCGAACCTCACCGATCGCCGTGATGTCTGCCCAGGGCCGAGCCCGGTCGGCCCGTTGCCGAGTCGGTAGATTAACGAACGTGACAAGCTTGGAACGTCTTCTCGACGAGCGGTTGGGTGCGGCCTTCGCGGCCGTCGCCGGTGAACAGGTCGACCCCGCCATCCGGCGGTCGCAGCGGGCGGACTACCAGGCGGACGCGGCCCTCTCGCTGGCCCGCCGCCTCCGCCGCAACCCGCGTGAAATCGCCGCCGAGGTGACAAGGGCCGCCGAGCTTGACGATCTGTGTGACACGGTCGAGGTGGCCGGGCCGGGGTTCATCAACCTGCACCTGGCCGCGTCCGCGCTGGAGCGCCTGCTCGAGGGAATACTTGCCGACGAGCGCCTGGGTGTCGCTTCCGTGCCTTCGCCCGAGGTGGTCGTCATCGACTATTCCGGGCCGAACGCCGCCAAAGAGATGCACGTCGGTCATCTCCGGTCGACGATCATAGGCGACGCGGCAGTGCGGCTGCTGGGCTGGATGGGTCATTCGGTCATACGTCAGAATCACATCGGGGACTGGGGCACACCGTTCGGAATGCTTGTCGAGCATCTGCTCGACGTCGGCGAGTCCGAGGCCGTCCACGAGCTTTCGGTCGGCGACCTCAACGCCTTCTACAAGGCCGCACGTGTGAAATTTGACGCGGACGAGGCGTTCAAGGAGCGTTCGAGGCTCAGGGTCGTCCAGCTCCAGGCGGGTGATCCGACGACACGTCGTCTCTGGCACGTCCTGGTCGGCGAGTCCAAGAAGTATTTTCTGACCGTCTACTCCCATCTCGGTGTGCTCCTGACCGAGGCGGACTTTCTCGGGGAGAGTTCCTACAACGACCAGCTGGTTCCGGTTGTCGACGAGCTCGCCGAGCTGGGGCTGCTCCGGTTGAGCGACGGAGCTCTGTGCGCCTTCCCGGAAGGATTCAAGAATCGGGACGGTGAACCCCTGCCGCTCATCGTGCGTAAACGAGACGGTGGTTACGGGTATGCGACCACCGATCTCGCGACGATTCGCTATCGGATTCGCAACCTGCACGCGACCCGGCTGCTCTATGTAGTGGGGCTGCCGCAGTACCAACATTTTGAGATGATTTACGAGGTGGCTCGCGAGGCCGGTTGGCTGGTTCCACCCGTGCGGGCCGAGCATATCGGTCACGGATCGATTCTGGGTGCCGACGGCAAGATGCTCCGGACCCGGACGGGTGACTCCGTGAAGCTCGTCGCCCTGTTGGACGAGGCCGTTTCCCGGGCCGCCGACGTCATCGCCGTGAAGAACCCGGCTCTTGAGGTGCAGACACGTTCAGAAGTCGCCCGGGCGATCGGGATCGGTGCCGTGAAGTACGCGGACCTGTCGACCGACCGGTCGAAGGACTACATCTTCGACCTTGACCGCATGTTGGCTTTCGACGGTAATACGGCTCCCTACCTGCAGTACGCCCACGCAAGGATCTGCTCGGTGTTCCGCCGGACGGGGCTGACGTATCCGGTCGCCGCCGCCGACATCCGGATCCGCGAGCCCGAGGAACGTCACCTCGCTGTCCAGCTGCTCAGCTTCGGCGACGTGGTGAACGAAATTGCCGACTCGCTCGAGTTCCACCGGCTGGCGGGCTATCTTTTCGGCCTTGCGGCCTCCTTCACCACCTTCTACGAGAAATGCCCCATCCTCCGCTCCGAGGAGTCGGTCCGCACCAGCCGGCTCGCCCTCTGCGATCTGACCCGTCGTACCCTTGCGACCGGCCTGGAGCTGCTCGGCATAACCGCACCCGAGCAGATGTGATCGATGCCCTGGCCGGCGGCCAGGTTCGGGCCCATCAGGGTCGGCAGGCGGTGGCGGTCGGTTGCAGGGCGGGCAGATGCGGTTCGGGACGGGCGAGGTGGTAGCCCTGAACAAGGTCACAACGTAGGTCGGTGAGTGCGGCGAGCTGTTCGGAGCTTTCGACCCCCTCCGCTATGGCGGTCAGGCCGAGGACGTGGGCCAGATGGATGACGGCGGCGACGATGGCGTGGTCGGCGGGGTTGTCGGTCATCCTGCTGATGAATCGGCGGTCGATTTTGAGGCCATCGAGCGGAAGGCGGTGCAGCCGGGTGAGGGAGGAATGGCCGGAGCCGAAGTCGTCGATGTAGAGGGTGACACCGAGGGCGTGTGCGGCCTGCAGGGTGGCGATGACGGTGCTGCCGTCGTCGATGAGGGTGTTTTCGGTGATTTCGAGGCAGAGCTGGTAACGGTGGTCGGCGTTGGTGGTTCGCAGGAGCGCTGCGAGGTCGGGCAGGAAATGGGGGTCGGTGAGCTGGCGGGCGGAGACGTTGATGCTGATGTGTGGCGGGCAGACCGGTGATGGGCCCGGCGTCCAGGTGGCGGCGGCGTGGCAGGCGGTGTGCAGGACCCACCGACCCAGCGAAACGATTATCCCGGTTTCCTCGGCGAGGGGGAGGAACGCCTCGGGGTACAGCAGCCCGCGTTCGGGATGCTGCCAGCGGAGGAGGGCTTCGGCGCCCACGACGTTGCCGCCGGCGTTGATGACAGGTTGGTAGTGCAGGCGGAGATCGTTTGTGGTGAGGGCGTGGCGGAGGTCGTTTTCGGTGGTGAGCCGGTCGAGGGCCTCGCTGCGCATGGTCTCGTCGAACAGGAGGTAACGGCCGCGGCCCTGGTGTTTGGCACCGTACATGGCGATGTCGGCGGCCCGCAGCAGGCCGTCGGGGTCTGGGATGTCGGGTCCGGACAGGGCGACACCCACACTGGCGGTGACGGTGACGTGACGTCCATCGAGGATCACGGGTTTGGAGAGGGCGGTCACGACCCGCTCGGCGATGGCGCGCAGGGCGGGTTCAGTCGTGATCTCTTCGCAGACGACGGCGAACTCGTCGCCTGAGAGACGGGCGACGGTGTCGCCGGGCCGGACGGCGTTGCGCAGGCGAGTGGCGACCTCACACAGAAGCCGGTCGCCGGTGTGGTGGCCCAACGAGTCGTTGACGTTCTTGAATCCGTCGAGGTCGACGAACAGGATTCCGGTCCGGTGCTGGTGGTTGTGGTTCGGTGTCTGACCGTTGTCATGGTTCAGCGTCTGACCGAGGTGCTCGAACAGCGCGGTGCGGTTGGCCAACCCGGTAAGCCCGTCGTGCAGGGCACGATGGTGGGCGTCGCGTTCGATCTGGAACCGGACGGCTGCCGCGCTGAGGACGGTCGCGACCGCCCGCGAGAACTCGACCTCGCGCTCGGTGAACGAGCTGGGACCGGACGTGTCTGCGGAGCCCGACGCGGACGTGATCGATCTCATCGGTGTGTCCGGGTCCGGGGCCGGACGTGGTCGGTGCGGCACGATAGATCGTGAGGATCGCGGTGGGGTTGTCGGGCTGGCCGATCGGGATCGCGAGCCCACAGCGCAGCCCGCCGGAGCGCGGCCTCTGGTTGTCGTCCTGCGGGTCCGGTGAACCCTGCGGGTCGTGCGAACTCCGCTGCTCCGATGACCCCCACTGGTCTGGCGAATCCTGCGGGTCGGGGCCGGGGAGATTGTCGGCGTGGACGGGGCCGCGGGCCGCAAGCGCTGACGTGACCAGGATGCCGGGTTCGGGTGGTGTTCCGACGGTTGCAGCCGGGTGCGACCCGGTATGACCGGGGTGCAGCTCGTGTACGGTGACGGCGTCCGCGTGCAGGTGATCAGAGATCATTTCTGCGGCGGCGCGCCACAACGGTTCCGGATCAGGCCTGTTCAGGGCCTGCCGACCCAGGTCCGCCACGATCGCCTGTTCGGCCGAGCGGGCTCGCAGCTCCTCCAGCGCCTGTTCGCGCTCGGTGACGTCGGTGGCAACCATCGCTACTGACATCACGGTGCTGTCCGCGGCGAGTATAGGCACCACGTGGGCGTCGTAGCGGAGTCCACGCGCCTCGACGACACCTGACACGCGCTCGCCGGACAGCGCCCTACGGGCCAGGGACAGGATCGGCATGTCCTCGAACGTCTCGAAGACCGACAGCCGTGTGGTGTTCACGCGGCTGACGTTCACCTCGCCCCCGGCGAACCTGATGCGTCCGGTCCGGTCCATCAGGAACAACGTCACCGGGGTGTTCTCCAGCAATAACCGCAGGTAGTGGTGGGTGGTCACTTCCTGGGTGACGTCCTGGAACTGGCTGAGATAGTAGGGCTCCCCATCGGGGTGGTCTCGCAGGATCGTCGTGGTGGCCAGCACGTGAACCACCGAGCCGTCCGGGCGGACGAACCGGATCACGTCCTGGTAGTCGGTCCGATCGTCGCTCACGAGGTGTCGGGCGTCGTTCAGCTGCTTCTTCCGGTCGTCCGGATGGATCAACCTGTCCCAGGTTGTGTCGAGCAGTTCCGCCTCGCTACGGCCGAGGATCCGGCAGGCAGCCGCGTTCACTCGCCACACCATGTGATCAACTATGCCGACGGCTGCCATCCCGATCTGCAGCCGGTTGAACAGATCGAGGCGATCCCCCTCCAGTCCCACCAGTTCCTCACCCACTTACTCGTATCCGTCTCGACGGCCTCCACCTAGTCGCATGGCATCCGGAGGAGAAGCCAGGAGTCTTTCCGGTAACAAAAAAGTTAACTGTACTCGCACGGTGGCCTGATGTGACGAGTGTGACTTGAATGCAGCCAATCTGATCGTTACGGTGAGCGTTCACCGAGTGCGGCTGGACCGGCCGGTGGATGGTCGGTGCCGGTGGATCGTCAGTGGGTCTGCGCGGCGCCGAACACGGGCTGGGTCGGGCATCCGCTCAGTATTTTGATCATTGCTTCCCGCTCGGTCGCATCCACCCACAGTCCGTAGCGGGCCTTCACTCCGATCTGCCGGGCCACGTACCGGCAGCGGTATCCCCGGTTCGGGGGCAGCCACTGCGAGGCGTCGTCGTCGCTTTTGTCCTGATTCGTCGGACCGTTGACCGCGAGCAGGTTCTCCGGGTCGTTCGCGAATGCCAGGCGCTTGTCCGGCGACCAGAAGGCGGCCCCGGTCCGCCAGGCGTCCGCCAGCGCCACCACATGGTCGATCTGGACGGCGTCCGCGGCCCGTGAACGGTCGAAGCGGATGGTCCGGTTAGTGTACGGATCCTTCAGCTCGCCGGTCAGTACTATGCACGAGTTCCGCTTCGTGGTCACCAGCGTCAGATCGCGGTGCAGGATGTCGTTGCGCGTGTCGCAGCCGTTGTCGTCGACGTCCGCCCAGGCAGGGCCGAACTCGTCCCGCCGGTATCGCGGCGACGCCGTGGCCGGGTGCACCGGTATCGACTGCAGGGTGGCAACGGCAGCTCCGACGGTGATGACCTGCCCATGCCTGCCCGTCGCTCCGCCGGCGTCCGTGGACGGCCCCGCGCGGTCGAGCGCCCCGCAGCCTGTCGCGGCGAAGCACATGGCGAGGCACAGCACAAAACCCACCGGCAACGTCCGCGCCCAGCCGCAGCCACGCGTTGCGGTGCTGCGGATTGCGGGGCCCTGGATTGCGGGGCCGCGCCGCCGGCGGGTTCGGTCCGCCGGTGTCCGGGAACGCGGCATCGACACGGAGGGCTCGATGAGGGTCATGGCGCCCAGTTTCCCGCCGGCCGGCGTCCGTGCCGTTCGATAACGCCGGTTTTGGGTGGGTGTGTCGCGGATGCGGCCGCCGGTAGCGGCGGACACCGGTCAGATCGCGGCGGACCCGGTCAGATCACAGCCGGGGGATGCGGCGCGCTGTTCTCCATCGGACGGCCCGAGGCGTCCCAGGCGATCATTCCGCCGTCGAGGTTGCGGGCTCGCCAGCCGGCGCGGTGCAGGTAGGCCGTGACCGCGGCTGAACGCTGCCCGGACCGGCAGACGACCACTACGTCCCGGTCGCGCGGCACCTCGTCGATGCGGTCGAGGAGCTCGCCCATGGGGATGTGTACCGCTCCGGCGATATGCCCCGCATCCCACTCCTCGGTTTCCCGGACGTCGAGGAGCAGCAGTCCGGCATCCGACGCAGCCGCCACCGGAAGTTGATCTACTGTGACTGAAGGTATCTGATCCGAGCCCACGCGGCCATCCTGCCATCCGTCCGGCATCCCGTGCCGTTGGCTACCGGACATTGTGTGAGGTGGAACATCCGGGGATTTGGGCCTCCCGGTGGCGCGGGAGAAACATGATCAGAATGCCTTTGGTCCTCCGACCGGCCGGCTGTGGTCACGAGAGCGCTTTTTCGTCCGCGGTGGAAGGCGCGTGGTGGGACCGTGATGACCGTGGAATCGCTCGATGTGGAATCATCAGGATGCGGGGCGGACGGGCCCTGGCTGACCTGTCCGTGGTGCGGCGGGATCGTACCGCTGGCGCACCTTGTCCCAGGGGATGACGAACCGTACGCGCGGGTCGCAGTCTGTGACTCGTGCGGACGCCGGGTCATGTTCCTCTCACCGGCCGATCCGACCGCTTGAACCGATCACCCGGACCTCCCCGGCGGGTACGGGCACACGGTCGTGGGTTTTTCCGTGCCCGGAGGGCATATAAGGGCTGCTTGGCCAAAGGGCACGCGATCATGAGTTTTCGCGTGCCCGGCGGCCAGGTAGAGGGTTACCCGCGGTGGGTGGCCGCGGGTTCGGCCTCGGCTGCTTCGGCTCCGGTGGGTTCGGTCTCCACCGCCTCCACCCGCACGACGTAGTCCTCGATCACGGGGTTGGCGAGCAGGGAGGCGGCAAGCCGGTCGATCCGGGAGAGGACGTCGGCGTCGGCCTCGCCGTCCACCTCCAGCTCGAAACGTTTGCCCTGGCGTACCCCGATGATGCCGGACACGCCCAGGCGCGGCAGCGCGGCGAGCACCGCCTGCCCCTGCGGGTCGAGGATCTCCGGTTTCAGCATCACGTCCACGACGACCCTGGCCACGCCTGAAGACTGTATCGGTGCATCGTGGGTACTGGTGCGCCGCCGAGCCCGGCGCACTGTCGACTCCTGTGCACCGATGGGCCCGGTGCACCAATCCGGTGGGCCTCGTGCACCAACCGGCCCATGGCCGCGGGCACCCGCGGCATGGCGTCGGTCACTACCCTCGGGTATGTGTCGACATCCGTGCCAGGACAGTCCGTGTCCGTGTCCGTGTCGGGGCAACCCGTGTCCGTGCCGGGGCAACCCGCCTCAGGGGGAGCCGGACCGCCGGGGGCAGCCGGAGTGAAGCCCGTCCGGCCGGTCACGGCTGGTCCGGTCGTCGGATTCGACCTGGACATGACGTTGCTGGACGCCCGGCGCGGCGTCACCGCCACCTACGTCGCGCTGGCCGCTGAAACCGGGGTGACGATCGACGGCGAGGTGGCCGCCGCCCGCCTCGGGCCGCCGCTGGAGGAGGAGATCTCCCGCTGGTTCCCGCCCGAGCGGGTGCCGGACATGGCGGCCCGCTACCGCGAGCTGTACGCCGTCCACGCGCTGCCGGTGTCGCTGCCGATGCCGGGCGCGGTCGATGTGGTTGCCCAGGTGCGTCACCATGGCGGCCGGGTGGTTGTCGTCACCGCTAAGAGCGGACCGCTCGCGCAGGCGAGCCTCGCCCACATCGGTATCGAGGCGGACGCGGTCGAGGGCTGGCGGTTCGCCGAAACGAAAGCCGAGGCCATGCGTGCCCACGGTGTCACGATCTACGTGGGTGACCATGTCGGGGACGTCGTCGGTGCGCACGCGGCCGGTGCCCTGGCCGTCGCGGTACCCACTGGCCCGTGTTCGGCGGACGAGCTGGGCGCGGCCGGAGCCGACGTCGTGCTGCCCGACCTGGCCGCGTTCGGCGGCTGGTTGTCGTCCCACCTGCTGCTCGGCCGCCTCGACGACCTGGCCGCGCGGCTGGCCGAGCTCGGTTCGGTGCTGGTTGCCTTCTCCGGTGGGGCGGACTCGGCGTTCCTGCTGGCGGCCGCGGTCCGGGCCCTGGGCGCCGACCGGGTGGTGGCGGCCACGGCGGTGTCGGCGTCCCTGCCGGCCGCCGAGCTTGCCGCCGCCACCGATTTTGCCGCGCGACTCGGCGTCCGCCACCTCACGCCGTCCACGAACGAGATGGGACGCGAAGGCTACCGGGCCAACGGGCCGGACCGGTGTTACTTCTGCAAGGCGGAGCTCACCGAGACGCTGCGGCCGCTCGCGGACTCCCTGGGGCTCGCCCACGTGGTGACCGGTACGAACGCCGACGACGCCGTGGCCGGGTTCCGGCCGGGTATCCGTGCGGCGGCCCAGCGGGGGGCGCGTACCCCGTTGCGCGACGCCGGCCTGACCAAGGCGCAGGTTCGTGAGGCGTCCCGGCGGTGGGGCCTGTCGACCTGGGACAAGCCGGCCGCGGCCTGCCTGGCCAGCCGCATCGCCTACGGCATCGAGGTGTCGCCGGTACGCCTCGCCCGGGTCGAACGCGCGGAGGCCGTGCTGCGGGCGGCCCTGGCCACCGCGGAGCTCGGTGTCCGGGACCTGCGTGTGCGCGACCTCGACGACGTGGCGCTGGTCGAGGTGGACGCCGA
>NZ_CAAAFR010000005.1:0-11864 GCF_900634745.1 Protofrankia symbiont of Coriaria ruscifolia | reverse complement strand
CTGCGTGTGCGCGACCTCGACGACGTGGCGCTGGTCGAGGTGGACGCCGACCGGGTGGACGCGCTGTCCGCGCGCCCGGACCTGCTGGCGGTTGTCGAGGGCTTCGACCGGGTGGAGATCGATCCCCGCGGGTTCCGGTCGGGTTCCATGAACGAACTGCTGCCGGCGGCCATGGTGCGCGCGGCCGGGGACGACGACGACAGGAAGTGACAGTGACGGGCGATGCCAGTGACAGGCGATGACAGCGGCGGACGGTTACGGTGCCCGGGGATGGCGGCGCCCGAGGGCGACACCGCCTGCGGACGGGCGTCCGATCAAATCGGGTTCCCCTCGGTGTCGACCGGTTCGGTGTCGTCCTCCGCAGGAGGGGAGAGCACGGCCGCCACTATCCCGATCAAGGCGAGGGCGAAGCCGATGGTCAGTCCACCGGCCGCGACCACGTTGAGCCACGTGGGCCGTTCGGTGGCCCCGAAGAAGAACGGGATGATGATGACCGCGGTGGCGACAAGACCGATCGCGAACAGCACGGCCCCCACCCGGACGAAGACGTCCGCCCGGTTCCGGCGTCCCGGAGGTCCGGGAGGTTCCGGAGGTCCGGGTTCCCGGGTCGCTGGATCATCCACGTGTGCCAGCCTACGGATCGCGTGGCCGCCGGGCCAAAGGCGGCGCGATCATGTTTTTCGCGCTGCCGGCGGCCAAGTTCCTGGATTGCCGGGCCAAAGGCGGCGCGATCATGTTTTCTCCGACAGGACCGACTTCCTGGGGAGCGGAGTGAACATCGGTTGGACGCTTCTGCCCGGTGACGAAAAAGTACGGACGACCACCCGTCGGCGTGTCCCCGGATAGCCTTGAGACCCCGGTACCTCACCGGACAGTCTCCCTTCGCTACTCATAACGAGGTCTCCCGTGCCCACCGGCAGAGTCAAGTGGTTCGACGTCGACAAGGGCTTTGGCTTTCTCAGCCGTGACGACGGCGGTGATGTGTTCGTTCACAAGGCCGCGCTCCCGCCCGGCGTGGACAAGCTCAAGCCCGGCGACCGGGTCGAGTTCGGGATCGCCGTGAGCCGCCGTGGCGACCAGGCGTTGTCGGTGCGGGTGCTTGCGGCTCTGCCGTCGGTGACGAAGGCCGCTGCGCAGGCGGCGCGACGCAGCCCCGACGAGCTCCACAGCATGGTCGAAGACATGATCAAACTGCTGGACGAGGTGCAGGGCTCGCTGCGTCGAGGGCGCTACCCCGACCGTCGCATGGCCCAGAAGGTGGCGAAGGTCGTCCACGCGGTCGCCGACGAGCTGGAGGTCTGATCGCGACCTGTTCATGCCCCGCGACGGAGTTTTACTCGCGCGACGGAATTTCACTCCCGCGGCAAATATTGATCTTTGTTTCGTGAACCGGCGCCCGGCCGCTGCCCAGCGGGGCCGGGATCAAGACCGGGCCGGCCGGGTCGAAGCCGAGGTCCGGGTCGAAGCCGAGGTCCGGGTAGATCAGCGCAGGGGAGCGGACAGGGCCGGTACGAGGTTGGCGGCGGCCGCGCGGCCCAGCAGGACCTCGACCGCTTCGTAGCCCTCGTCACCGAGCTGCAGGGTGTAGTCGTTGACGTACAGCCCGATGTGGGCGTCCACCACCTCCGGGTCCATCTCCTGCGCGTGGTCGAGGACGTAGGAACGCGACGCCTCCGGATCGGTGAACGCGGCAGCCACACTCGCCCGCACCGTGGCCGACAGCGCCGCGCCGTCGAGGTGACGACGGCCCAGGACGGCCCCGAGCGGGATCGGCAGGCCGGTTTCGGACTCCCACCAGTCACCGAGGTCGGCGACAGCGGTCAGGCCGAAGGACGGGTAGGTGAACCGGGACTCGTGGATCACCAGGCCGGCGTCGTACCGTCCGTCCCGCACCGCGGGCATGATTTTCTCAAAGGACAGGACGTCGATGTCGCTCACCCCGCGTCCCTGTGCCCACAGGCGGAACAGCAGGTAGGCGGTTGTGCGCATACCGGGGATCGCGACGCGTGCGCCGCGCAGGTCGTCCCGACCGGCGGTCAGTACGAGAGGCCCGCAGCCGCGTCCCAGCGCGCTCCCGGCCGACAGCAGCCGGTAGGAGCCCAGCAGCCAGGGCAGGGCCGCGTAGGAGACCTTGACCACGTCGTCCAGGCTGTCGGCGGCGCGCCGGTTCAGCACGTCGATGTCGGCGAAGGTCACCGTGACCGCTGTGCCGTCCCCGACCAGCCCGTGCGCGAGCGCATGAAAGGCGAAGGTGTCGTTCGGGCACGGGGAGATCGCCAGCGACAGCGGGGACAGCACCGCCGGCGGGGTCGTCGCGGTGTCGCCGCCGCTGCCAATCTGGATCATGATGTGCCCGCCGGTTCGGCCCGCCCGGCAGAGCCGGAGGTGCGCACAGCGGCGGTGAGCGTGTCGATGCCGGCAGTGAGAGCGGCTGCCGCGGCGCTCAGTCCGGCCAGGGCGCCCGGCAGGTCCCAGCTGGACCGGTCACGGCGTCCGACCGCGTTACTGATCGCGCGGATCTCGGCAAAGGGTGTGCCGTACGCCGCCGCCGCCGTCGCGACCGCATACCCCTCCATCGCCTCGGCGGCCGGGCCGAAGCGCAGCGCCAGGGCCCCGGCTCGACGATCGGTCCCGGTGACCGTCGAGACGGTCAGTACCGGTCCGGTCCTGACCGCGCGCCCGGTACCGCTGAGGACGTCAACGAGCGCCTGGACGGCGTCTTCCCGGGGGGTCAGCATGGAGGCTCCGAGCCCGAGCTGCTCCAGGGTCAGAAAGTCGCTGGACGCCGATGGTGCGGGCGACTGCGCCGGCTCGCCGGGCGAGGTGTCGACGCCGGATTCCGCACCGAGATCCGCGGCGATCAGCGCATCCGCGACGACCAGGTCACCGACGTTCGCGCGTCCGGCGAAGCCACCCGCGACGCCGAAGGAGACGATCAGGTCGAACGGGTCCCCCGCGGCATGGGCTGTGGCGAGCGCGGTGGCGGTACCGGCAGCCGCCGCCGGACCGGCGGCCCCGGCGGCGAGGACGGTCACCGCACCGGAGCGGCGGCCCAGGTAGGGGCCGATCCGTACGGCCGTCAACAGCTGGCGGTCCCACGATGGCGCCGAACCGCGTGACGGCGTGCCCGTACCGGAGGCGCCGGAGGCTGCGGGGACTCCGGGGGCGGTGGCCCGGGGCTGCCACGACCCCATCATTCCGGCGCAGACCGCGTCCGCTTCGGCCGTCACCGCGGTGACGAGCAGGATCCGGCTCACGCCGCCACCAGCAGGGGAACCGGCAGGCAGACACAGCCCGGGCACACCGCACCCGCGGTGGTGGGGCTCACGGGATCACGGCTGACAGAACTCGAGATCATGGGGCTACGGCTGGACGACGAGACGGAACGGCCAGCTTCCGGACGCCTGGTCGCCGCCGGCGTGCGGGGCCTGGAAGATAGTCAGGTTCACCTCGCCGCGTCCGTCCGGCACGGTCAGGTGGTAGTGCTCATCGGTGATGAGCTCGGAAATCCGGGTGTCGTTGGACGCAAGAAAGTACCCTTTGTCGGCAATCGACTTCGCAACATCGATGTTCACGGTCGACCCGGGGACGGCGTGCAGGACGGGCGCCTGGTAGCCGGCATCCTTGATCACTGCACCGTCGCGATCGTACTGGGCGGCGTGCGCCTTGACGAAGTTACCGCCGGACTGCAATGTCACCAGCGGAGTCGGACGGTCGCAGCCGGTGAGCACCACGACCAACGCGCCGAGGAGGCAGAGTACGACGGGGCGTCGCCGCCGGGTGCGGAAAAGTAGCCGAGATACGGACACGATCGGAGGTTATCGTTCTCGACGGTCGGACGCTGACCTGCTCGCGATCCCACCGGTGGGTTGTCGGTCTCAACCCGCCGCCTCGACCCGCCGGTTCAACCCGCCGATCGTGGCAGCCGTCGGTGGCCGCGCCGCCGGTGTCGCTCGATCAGCCGGAACCGCGTTCCCGCCAGTGGCGGATGGACGGCTGCGGCACGGTGGGTCCCTGCGGCACGGTGGGTCCCTGGGGCACAGTGGGCGGCTGCGGCACGGTAGGCGCCGACGGCAGGGTGGAGGTCTGCGGCAGGGTGGGTGCTCCCGGATCGAGGTGGGCCATGGCCGGGGCGTACAGCCCGCTCCGGCGCGCCTGCGCCGCCGCCCGTGAGCGGTGCAGGGCCCGGGTTTCCATGAACATCGTGAGCAGGACCGTCGCGGACGCGGCGGCGAAGCCGAGCGTTCCGGGTATCTCTACGAGGCCGATCGCGCCGCCGGCAACCCACGCGAGCTGCATCGCGGTTTCCGAGCGGGCGAACGCGGAGTTGCGGGTGTCCTCGGTGACGTCCCGCTGTATGATCGCGTCCAGGCCGAGCTTGCCCATCGAGCTGGCCATGGTGACCAGCAGGGCCGCGAGCAGCGAGGTCAACTTCGTGTAGTTGACTGCGGCGCCCAGGGACCCCCCGGCGGCCATCAGCAGCGACAGCATCAGCAACGCTTCCGGCCGTCGGTGGCCGAGGCGTCCGCCGACGAACACGCCCAGGCCGCTGCCGGCACCCGCGCAGATCGCCAGTCCGGCCAGCCACAGGTTGTTGCCGCCGCTGGTCCGCAGCAAGAATGCCAGGTAGAAGGTGAGAAAGCCGACCAGCCCGCGCAATACCAGCGAGGCGCGCAGGGCCACCGGCAGCCCGCCGAGCGCCCGGCGCAGCCGGCCGGTGATATCCCGGTGGAAGCGGACCGTCCCGAGGAAAGCGCGCTTTTCACCCGCGGCGGAGTCGACGTGTTTGGGCAGGTTGAACGCGAGCAGAACGCCGATCATATAGACAATGGCGCAGATCCGCAATACCCACGGATAACCGATGTAGGGGATGTTGGCGATACCGAGCCCGAGAGGGGCCACCACCGCTCCGGCCACGATGTTGACCAGGGAGATCCGGGAGTTGACCTTCACCAGGGTCAGGTCCCGGGGGGCCACCCGGGGGATGACCGCGCTGCGGGCCACGCCGAACGACCGGGACAGCATCAGCAGGCCGAGCGCCAGCGGGTAGACCGCCACGCCGTCGAGGGAGCCCGCGAGCTGCCAGGCGAGCATGCCCCGGGCCAGGCAGATCGCGGCCAGGGCGGTCCGGCGTCCATAGGCGAACCGGTCCAGCACCGGGCCGATCACCGGCGCCAGCAGGACGAACGGCACCATTGTGATCAGCAGGTACAGTGCGACCTTCGATCGTGCCTCACCTGTGGGCACTGCGAAGAAAAGCGATCCGGCGAGTGCTACTGTGACCAACGCGTCCCCGGCCGCGTTGACGAACGAAAGCTCCGTCAGGGAGGCAAGTCCGGACTGTTCGGCGCCGCCCCGACGGGCGGAGGCTCGCAGCTTCCGGACCCCCCTGGCGACACCGGCACTCACGTTCACCATGCTGAGTGTCCTCCCCCCCAGGAGAGCCATCACGACCACGCAGCGCAGTTCCGGAACGTGTAGGCGACAATACGTGCGTGGAGGCTCAGGATGTGCAGCTTGGCCCGACAGCACCCCCGACATCGGTGAGCGGGGACGCGGCGGTGCCCGTCGATCCTGACCGGCCCGACCGGCCGGTTCGGGCCGCTCGAGCGAACCGGCCGCCCGCGCTCCCCCGGACCCCGCGGGCTCCCCGGGCGCCGCGTCCACCCGCGGTGGACGCCGTGTGCGCCGCGGCCGTCGAGGAAGCCCGTGCCGCCGCCCTCGCCGAGGCCGGCGATCCGCGTCTGGTCGGTGAGCATCTCGGTGTCGAAGCCGACGGCGAACGGCTTGTCCTGCACCGTTTCGCCTGCGGGGCACGTGCCTACCCCGGCTGGGTCTGGACGGTGGTGGTCACGCGCGCCTCGCGCATGCGCAAGGCCACGGTGGACGACGTGGTGCTGCTGCCCGGCGAGGAGGCGCTGACCGCCCCGCAGTGGGTGCCGTGGTCCCAGCGGCTGCGTCCCGGTGACGTCGGAGTCGGTGATCTGCTCCCGACCGCCGTGGACGACCCGCGCCTGACGCTGCGTCTCGGCGACATCGAGGAATTCGTCGACACCGACGCGTGGAACGAACTCGGCCTCGGCCGTCCGCGTCTGTTGTCGATGACGGGACGTGATGACGCTCTTGCTCGCTGGTATGCCGGTGAGTCCGGCCCGGAGGCGTCCATCGCCCGGGTCGCCCCTGCCGCCTGCCGGACCTGCGGTTTTCACGTGCGTCTCGCCGGGATCCTGGGACGGGTGTTCGGGGTATGCGCGAACGAGATGGCTCCGGACGACGGTCGGGTGACCGCGCTCGACCATGGTTGCGGTGCCCACTCGGAGGCGCTGGTGGCTCCGTCCGCGCATCCGGAGTCGATCGTGTACGACGACGACCCGGGTGATCTGGAGTCCTCCGATCTGGAGCTGGTCGGTGTCGCCACGCATCCGCCCGGCTCGGTTCCGGACGATTCCGCCCAGGCACCGGGCGGGGACGGCGCGGGCCCGGAACCCTATGGCCACTCCTGACGGGGTTCACAGATCCTGACCGGCTTCGCCAGGAGGCGTCCGGGAAGATGGACGGCGTGACCGGTACACCGACCGCACCCACCGCCCCGTCCGTAGCGCCGTCCGGCGCCGTCCCGCAGCCCTATCGCGAACTCGGCCTCACCGACGACGAGTACGCCCGCATCGTCTCCACGCTCGGGCGCACGCCGTCCGACGCCGAGCTCGCCATGTACTCGGTGATGTGGAGTGAGCACTGCTCGTACAAGTCGTCCAAGGTGCACCTGCGCCAGTTCCGCGACACACCCGCGGGTGACCGCCTGCTCGTCGGCATGGGCGAGAACGCCGGGGTGGTCGCGGTCGGTGAGGGTCTCGCCGTCACATTCAAGATCGAATCACACAACCATCCGAGCTTCGTCGAGCCGTACCAAGGCGCGGCGACCGGTGTCGGCGGGATCGTCCGCGACATCCTGACCATGGGTGCCCGGCCGATCGCCGTCCTCGACCCGTTGCGTTTCGGGGACGCCGACGCCCCCGACACCGCCAGGGTGCTGCCGGGGGTGGTCGCGGGCATCGGCGGCTACGGCAACTGCCTCGGCCTGCCCACGATCGGCGGGGAGGTCGTCTTCGACCCGTCCTATCTGGGTAATCCGCTGGTCAACGCCTTGTGCGTGGGGGTGATGCCGGTCGGTCGGGTGCAGACGTCGGCGGCTGTCGGGGTCGGGAACGCGGTCGTCCTGCTCGGCGCCAAGACCGGCCGGGACGGCATCGGCGGCGTGTCCGTGCTGGCCTCGGCGACCTTCGACGAGGGCGGCGGGCCGGCGCGCCGACCGTCCGTCCAGGTCGGTGACCCGTTCACCGAGAAGATCCTCATCGAGTCGTGCCTGGAGCTGTTCGACCGCGGGTTCGTCGTCGGCATCCAGGACCTCGGCGGCGCGGGGCTCACCTGCGCGTTGACCGAGACGACCGCGGCCGGGCTCGCGGCCGGCGGGCCCGGCGGCATGGAGGTCGATCTCGATCTCGTCCCGCTGCGCGAGGCGTCGATGGCGCCGCACGAGATCCTGGCGAGTGAGTCCCAGGAGCGGATGCTCGCGATCGTCACCCCGGACGTGCTGCCCGAGGTGCTGGCGCTCGCCGAACGCTGGGGTGTGCTTGCCACCAGGATCGGAACTGTCACTGACAGCGGACGGCTGCTCATCCGCTGGCACGGTGAGGTCGTCGTCGACGTCCCGCCCGGTTCGCTCGCCGACGACGGGCCTGTGTACGACAGGCCGGTCCGCAGGCCGGCGGACCTGGACACGTTGCGGCTCGACGATCCCGCGGCGCTGCCGCGTCCGAGCACCGGGGACGAGCTGCGCGCGACCCTGCTGACGATGATCGCCTCGCCGAACCTGTGCTCGAAGGCATGGGTGACCGACCAGTACGACCGGTACGTGCAGGCGAACACCGTGCTCGCGCAACCCGAGGACGCCGGGGTGATCAGACTGTCCGAACGGACGGGCCTGGGCATCGCGCTGGCCACGGACGGCAACGGCCGCTACACCCGGCTCGACCCGTTCGCGGGCGCGCAGCTCGCCCTGGCCGAGGCGTGCCGCAACGTGGCCGCGTCCGGAGCCGTACCGATCGCGGTGACGAACTGCCTGAACTTCGGCTCACCCGAGAACCCGGAGGTCATGTGGCAGTTCGCCGAGGCCTGCCGGGGGCTCGCGGACGCCTGCCGCCGGCTCGGACTGCCGGTCACCGGTGGGAACGTGTCGTTCTACAACCAGACCGGGTCCACCCCGATCAACCCGACGCCGATCGTCGGCGTTCTCGGCCTGTTCGACGACGTGGCCCGGCGGGTCCCGATCGGCTTCACGGACGAGGGTGACTCGCTGTTGCTGCTCGGGGAGACCCGCGCGGAGTTCGGTGGCTCCGAGTGGGCCTGGGTGACTCACCGGCACCTCGGCGGGCTCCCACCTGCCGTCGATCTCGCCGCCGAGAAGCTGCTCGCCGAGATCCTGGTCTCGGGTTCCCGCGACGGGATGCTCACCTCGGCGCACGACATCTCCGACGGCGGGCTGGCGCAGACACTGGTCGAGTCGTGCCTGCGTGGCGGGCACGGCGCCCGGATCGTCTTCCCTCGGGGGGCGGACCTGTTCACCGAGCTGTTCAGCGAGTCGGCGGGACGCGCGGTGGTGGCCGTGTCCCGCTCGGAGGAGCTGCGCTTCACCGACATGTGCGCCGCCCGCGGACTGCCGTGGCGGCGTATCGGCGTGGTCGACGGCGACACCCTGGAGGTCCAGGACGCCTTCACCGTCAGCCTGGACGAACTGCGGACCGCCCATTCGTCCACGCTGCCAGCCCTGTTCGCGGCCACCACCCCGACCACCTGACCCGCGACGGCAAAGGTGACGTGGTGAACGATGTGGATCCGCGGTCGTCCCTCCCGGCCGTCCGCCCTCCTCCGGTCTAGCGGTACGGCCCCGGTCGCCGTGGCATTCCAGCAGGCGGTGAGCAGGGCAACCGGAGACAAGGCGCGGTAAGGCGGTAAGACAGTGAGGACGGTAAGAACAGTGAGAACGGTAAGAGAGGCGGCATGAGTATCGACCAGCACGGACTCTCCAGTGACGCGGCAGCTGCCATACGGCGGATTGGCGTGGTGACGTTCCCGGGTTCGCTCGACGACCGGGACGCCGCTCGCGCGGTCCGCCTCGGCGGTGGCGAGGCCGTACCGCTTTGGCACGGCGACACCGACCTGTCCGGGCTGGACGCGGTCGTCCTGCCGGGCGGGTTCTCCTATGGTGACTACCTTCGTGCCGGGGCGATCGCGCGCTTCTCCCCGATTGTCGGCGCGGTCGTGGACGCGGCCCGCGACGGGCTGCCCGTCCTCGGTATCTGCAACGGATTTCAGGTGCTGTGTGAAGCAGGGCTGCTACCAGGGGCGCTCACTCGTAACGCCGGCCTGCATTTCGTCTGCCGGGACCAGACGCTGCGGGTGGAGAATGCCGCCACCGCGTGGACGTCGGAATACGCGGCCGGCGAGGAGGTGGTCATCCCCGTCAAGCATGGTGAGGGCCGCTACGTGGCGAGCCGGGCGACGCTTGCCGAGCTTGAGGGTGAGGGCCGGATCGTCGTCCGCTATCTCGGTGGGAACCCGAACGGCTCGGTCGCCGACATAGCCGGCGTCTGCAACCCAGAACGTACGGTTGTCGGGTTGATGCCGCATCCCGAACACGCCGTCGAGGCCCTGACCGGCCCCGGCCCGGACGGCCTGGCCATGTTCCAGTCGGTCGTCTCCCATCTGCCCGCCGCCGGAGCCCTCACCGGCGCCGGAGGCTGACCCGCAGCCGCCCGCAGCCGCCAGCTGCAGAACCGCACCCGCCTTCCGGTACCTGCGTCCGTCCGTCCCCGTCCCGCGGACACCAAAGCCGTTCCGGCCGTTACGGCGACCGTGCTGACATCTCACCCGCCGGTGCGCGCCGCCCACGTCTGACGGGTGATGGCGTAGACCACGCTCGGCCGACCATGGAGTGACCATTCGCCGTCGAGGGTCAGGTCGACCTTCTCCATGACCCGTCGGCTCTGGGTGTTGTCCGGGTGGCAGATCGAGATGACCCGGTCGACGCCGACGTGGACGAACGCGAACTCCACCGCCGCCGTTCCGGCTTCCGGCGCCAGGCCCCGTCCCCACCGGTCCCGCCGCACCGTCCAGGCGACCTCGACACCGGGCCAGCCCAGCTCCTCATACAGGCCGGCGCGGCCGATGAACTCGCCGGTGAGGCGGTCCCGGACGACCCACATGCCGAAACCGCGCAACGCCCAGTGGCCGAGCTGGAACGCGGCATGGCGCCACACCGACTCCTCGTCCATGGGACCGCCGCCGGTGTACCGGGACATGTCCGGATGCTGGGTCATCTGCGAGTAGGGGGCGATGTCCTCGGCGCGCCAGTCCCGCAGGACCAGCCGCTCGGTGACCACCGTGGGGATCTGCCGGGCCGGGGACGGCGGTCCGAAGTGCAGGGTCATGCCGATGCGCTCCCAGTGGTCAGGGCGAGACGGCGTCGGGCTGACAGGGCGTCGTGGAGTGCACGGACCGGGTGCAACTCCCGGTAGGGACGTAGCTGGGCTGCGGTCCGGCGCAGGTTCGCGGTCACGGTCGACGTCGGGCAGTCGTCCAGCATCTCCACTACGGCCAGAGCGCGGACGGCCGCCTCTTCCGGGTCGGGATGTTCACGCGCCATCAGTGCTGCGGACAGGGCGAGTAGGGCATGCCCGCGTTCCTCGAACCCGCCGTGACCGGACTCGTACAGTCCCACCGCGGTCCGGGCGATCGGTTCCGCTTCGACTCCCGCGCCGATCCGGGCGAGTACCCCACCGGCGAACATGTCCGCTGCCGCAGGTCCGAGCGGCGACATCCCGGGGCGTGGTGGCAGGTCGGCCGCTGCCCGTCGCATCCGCTCCAACGCCTCCCGCGCGGACTGCGTGTCGCCGGCCGCGGCATACCCGCGCGCCGCGTAGGCGGCAAGGCGTGCCGCGGTGTACGGGTGGGGGAACCGCTGCGCAGCTTCGACCGCGACCCGGGCCGCCTCCTCATACCGGCCGCCGTAGAACGCCAGGGTGGATTCCATCCCGGCGACGGACGCGGCCACCACCGGTTCCTCGGCATCCTCGGCGTGGTCCCCCGCGAGGGTGAGGAACCGGCGGGACGTGGTCGGATCACCCATGTTGAACGCCAGCCGGCACAGCATGTAGGCGCAGGAGCCCGCTGCCACGGTGAGGCGCCGGTGGGCCCGTAGCCGGGTCGCCTCCCGCAGGCTGCTCTCCGTCTGCCGCCACGTCTCGAACACCAGCGGGGCGAGCGTGCCGTGGGGGGTGGTGGTGAACACGGCCGCGTGCCGGTCGACCTGGTCCTCGACTTCGGCGACGGTCAGCGGGTCGGGGCCGGTGGCCGTCCACTGCCGGTAGGTATCCGCGGCGAGGATGCCGGCCGCGGCCAGTTCGAAGACCTCCCGCCGGTCCGTGGCATCCTCCCCTCGTTGCTTTCGCGGGTCGGGTGGGCTGTGGCGTCGTGTCCGTCGTTCCTGCCATGCCTGCCCGCGCAGCGTACGCAGTTCCCCGCCGGCGTCCAGCGCCACGTCCAGCACGTCGATGAGGTTCTCGGACGGCACGTCCCGGCCCGACTCTGCCTGCGACACGTAGGCGCGCTTGAAGCCGATCATGGCGGCAAGCCGCTCCTGGCTGTACCCGGCGGCACGGCGTAGTTCCCGGATGCGGTCGGCAAGCTCTCCCTTCGCCCCGCCGTCGCCCATCGCTGCCTCCCGGCATCCGCGGTGGGGTAACCGGCGTAACCAGCTACCCGTAACCAGTTACGTACGGCCGCCTGTTACGGGCTGCCGCTACCCC
>NZ_CAAAFR010000004.1:5204-6951 GCF_900634745.1 Protofrankia symbiont of Coriaria ruscifolia | reverse complement strand
ACGCCGCGGTCGTTCACCAGCCTCCGTCTTTCACCGGGGTCGGTGATGTGGGGGGCTGACCTGGCCGAAACGTGATCGAGGTGCACCTGACCTGCAAGGATGTGATTTGTCTAGGATCACTTCTTGCTGAGGCGGGTGCACCTCTTCTGTGCAGGCTATGCCATGCGCCGCGTGGGCTGATCGACTCGAGTTCGTCGGCGACGACGACCGGCTTGTCGCCTCGGTCGGGGTGCTACCGATCCGGCTTCTGGCCGAGAAATCCGGCCTGCGGGCCGGACTGTCCGCGGCGTGGTCTCGGCGGGGGTTCACCCCGGTCTACGACCGGGGCCAGCTGGCGGTCGACCTCGCGGTGACGCTGCTGCCGGGCGGGGAGGCAATCAGCGACCTCCAGGGCCTACGCCACCTCGCCCCGGTGACCGGCCCGGTCGCCTCGACCCCGACGGTCTGGCGGTTCCTGAACGAGGCCGGCGAACAGACCCTCGCCCGGCTGAACCAGGCCGTCGCGGTGTTCCGCCGGTACTGGTGGGGGCTGCTGGCAGCCCGACCGGACGGGTTCCCCTGGCTGACGGTCGCCGGTAAGGAGCTGACCGGGATCACCGTGGTCGACCTGGACGCGACGCTCGTGCTCGCCGGTTCCGCGAACAAACAGAACGCGGCGGCCACCTACAAGGGTGGTATCGGCTTCTGCCCGAACCTGGCGACCCGCGACAACACCGACGACCTGCTGGTCATCGATCCGCGACCGGGTAACGCCACCTCGAACGACGCCGCTGACAACATCGCCACCCTCACCAGGGCGGTCGAACGGATCCCGGGCGCCTACCGCCACCGGATGCTCATCCGCCTCGACGGGGCGGGTTTCTCCCACCAGCTGCTCGAACACATCGCCTCGGGCGGCGGGAAACGGGGCCGCCGCTGGGAGTTCTCGGTCGGCTGGTCGTGCACCGACGTGGAGATGGACGCGATCGCCACGCTCCCGAAGAAGGCCTGGACCCAGGGAATCGACCAGGACGGCACGCCGGTCGAGGACACGTTCGTCGCCGAGCTGACCGGCCTGCTCGACCTGTCCGCCTGGACGGAGAAGATCCCCGGCCTGCGGATCCTGGTG
Organism: Protofrankia symbiont of Coriaria ruscifolia; assembly: GCF_900634745.1. NCBI lineage: Bacteria > Bacillati > Actinomycetota > Actinomycetes > Frankiales > Frankiaceae > Protofrankia > Protofrankia symbiont of Coriaria ruscifolia. The sequence goes on along the minus strand of NZ_CAAAFR010000004.1, from coordinate 5,843 downwards.
CGCGACGAGCCGCTACACCCGAAGTACCTGAAACGGGCCTGTGCGCGGGAGAAGGAACTCGGCCGGCGCTACCAGCTGATCGCCGTCAACGCGAAGACCGGCCAGCTCGCCTGGCTCGACGCCCGCCACCGCTCCCACGTCCATGTCGACAACGACGTCAAGCAGGGCAAGGCACTCGGACTGGACCGCTGGCCGTCACGGCACTGGGACATCAACAAGACGTGGACCCAGATCGTGCTGCTGGCCGGCAACCTGCTCGCCGCCTACCGCTGGCTGGGCCTCGCCCCCGGCGCGCTACGCAACGCCTCACTGAAGCTGCTGCGGTTCCGGGTCTTCGACCTGCCCGCCCGGCTCACCCGCGGCCAGCGGAAACGCTGGCTGCACCTACGCGCGGACTGGCCCTGGACCGACACCATCGTCGACGGCTGGACCCGGATCCGGGCGCTGCCCGCCATAACCTGACCGGCCTCCCCCAGCCCTACGAGCATGGAAGAACCCCCGGGCCGTGGACCCGGCGCCGCGACACGACCGTCGCACCCCACCCCTGCCCACAGACAGGAAACCTAGATCAAAAATGCTCCCCGTTGATCACTCGGGGAACCCCACCAACCCCATGAACAATCTAGGAGACCGCTGAAA
>NZ_CAAAFR010000004.1:0-5179 GCF_900634745.1 Protofrankia symbiont of Coriaria ruscifolia | reverse complement strand
TCACTCGGGGAACCCCACCAACCCCATGAACAATCTAGGCCGGCAGCACCGACACAACGGTGCGGCTGTGGGTCATATGACCCCCACGGGCCGGCAGCGAACATCGAACGGCGACCTCGCGTGAACCGTCGGTCAGATATTGTATACCGGCAGCCCGGTCCGGCCGCCGGCCTTTGTTTCAGTCGGCATCCTGCTCAAACCAGCCCTCCGGGCATTGTGGGGACTCTTCAAGGGTTACCGGCGGACAGCGGGGAGCGCACCACTGGACCGCATTTGCAAGCACGCGTTGGATGGCCGGGTGATGATAAACCGGGTGAGTCTCGTGACCAGGACTGAAGTAGAATATTCTTCCCTGACCGCGGGTCCAGCACATGCCACTGCGGATCACCTCCCCACCCGAGAAGTTGCTGATGAACAACAAGCTCTCCGGGGCGGGAACGTTGAAGGGCTCCCCATACATTTCATGACGGGAAAGGACGATGGGCCGCGATATCCCGCGCAGAATCGGGTGGTCGGGCATGACCGGCCAGAGGATCTCCCTGTCACCCCCCTCCCGCCAGCGCAGGTGGCAATTCGTGCCCATGAGCCGACGAAAGATTTTCGACAGATGACCGCTGTGCAGGACAATCAGCCCCATGCCCTGCTGAACCCGGTGCTGTAGCCGGTCCACCACTTCGTCCGCGATCATGTTGTGCGCAACATGGCCCCACCACAGCAGTACGTCAATCTCAGCAACTCGGGCCGGGGGCAGCCCGTGCTCAGGTTCCTGGAGGGTCGCGGTCTCTACCCGCGCCCGCTCCCCGAGTAACCGGCGTAGCGCGGCAGCGATCGTTTCGTGCATCGTCAACGGGTACACCTGCCGCACCTCCTCCTCCTGATCCTGCTTGTTCTCACCCCATACCAGGACCCGCAGCGGACGCCGGAAACCATCCTCTTCCACCATGCCGTTTACTCTCCTCAGATTTCCCGGCCCCGCAAAGCGAACGACTGTTACCCGAGAAATACGAGATCAGTCACACATCCCGGACCCGCGCGGCTGTCCCTCACGGGCCGAGGAGTGTCGAGGCCGGCCGGGCCGATGGGCTGGGTCAGGGTGTCGCGCTGTGGGCGCCGCTGGAAGCGCAGCCGGACGAACCGGTGTGCTTCCGCCTGGACCTGGCAGCGCCGCGCCCGGAAGACGTGCCGCAGGGCTTCGGCCTGCTCTTCCCACTGTTCCGGTGTCTGTCCGGGCAGGAGTTCCACCCGCAGGACGTCCACCGCGCGGGTGGACCGAATCGACCGGATCCGCGGAAAATACTCGTCGAACGTACCCTGATCGCCGTTTGACACCGGCATGCGGATGGCAAGCCCAGCGCGAACCATCGCCGGACGCCAGCGCCGCCGGTAGACGAAAGTCAGCCGCACCCGGCCCCACATCCACCGGGCCAGCCGGCCGAACGACCGGGCGTGTACCCGCCACCAGGCAACCGCCAGGAGGACCGGCCCGACGAGCAGGACCATCAAGCCCAACGGGCCGAACCGACGGGTGAACAGCAGCAGGCCGAGCGCGACCGACACGGCCACCCGGTGACGCCAGCACCAGCGCACTGTGAGCACCAGGCCCTTACCGGCCACCGCGAGCAGCAGCACCCACAGCGGAACGCGGATCTCGTCTGACCGAGAGGAAACCCGAGGCGTCCCTCGATCGCTGTTGATTTTTGACATGGCAAATACCACCTGTTTCAGAACGCGCGAAGCCACCAGGACCAGAAAGAAACGAGGATGAAAGAAGATCGGACAGGCCAGGAAGCAGCGGAAGGGAAGCAAGGGGTTCTGGGCCGTCTACCTGAAACAGAGCACCGCCACCGCGCCACCTCCACTCGTCTCGACAATCCCGGAACCGGTCGCGTGCTTTCCGGCTGACAAGGTACACGATCCGCCGCTCGCTAACCGCATTTCAACCGCTATACGATCAAAGTATGTGCGCCTTGTATAGGACCATGCCAGACAGGTCTATCCGACGAGGAAATCCGGGTGGGTTTCATACGAGGTTGGTATGGCTGCCGAACGCCTCCTGTGGCGCCGATTGCTTGATGGCTAATATGCGCGTCATGGCTGACCGGAAAGCGTCCGTCTACACCGAGCGTGGTCCGGCCGAGGGAGAGGACTGGGCCGCCGTGGCCGTGGCGCTCAACGAGCGGATGTCGAGTCGGCGGGTCGGTCAGCAGCAGTTGGCCGAGTTGTCCGGGGTGTCGGTGTCCACGCTGCGTCTCCTTCAGCACGGCGCTGGCCGCCGCGTGCAGAACAAGACCCTCGCCGCGATCGCCCGCGCGCTGGAGTGGCCCGACGACCACCTGATACACGTCCTGCTGTCCGGCACCAGGACCGCAGACAGCGAGGCGAGCGAGCCCACAGGTAGGGAGATCCTCGCTGTTCTGGCTCGCGTTGAGGATCGCCTAACCGAGATCCTGACCAGTCTCGCCACGGTCGAACAGGCCGTCACCAGGACAGACGGCCCGACGCCGTCATGAAACGATGCAGGGCCGGACCCTGTGACGAGGTCCGACCCTGCGATCTTCGGAGATGTCAGCTCAGCGCGGAGCGCTCCCGCCGATGTCGTCGGCGGATCATCTGACGGCGCAGCGCATCGGCGACATCGGCTTTCCCCGCTTCATACGCCGCGTGTTCCCCTTCGGTCATCCACCGCCGGCCGTTGCCCGCCCCCACCCGCACCGGGTCGAGTTCAAGCATCGCCCGCAGGAACGGCCCGGGAATCTGCCGGCGGGACAGCCGCGCGCCGGAGGCTTCGTAGACGAGGACCACGTCAACGTCCCCGAAGGCCTCAGCGAACCGCAGGCCGGACGGCATCTCCGCCATCGCCGCGTGCAACGCCTGCGCCGACGAGCCCGCCGGGACCACCAGCGCCCAGGCGTCCACACCCCAGGGCAGCAGGCCCACCCCCGGTTCCTCATCTGCCCGGCACGGGCCACTCGTCCACGTCATCGTGAACCCCCGTGCCCATTCCGCGGATTCGCTCCGGTCTGTCTGGTCCTGGTCCATGGCATCCGCCGTGCCCCTCATCCTTCGTGTCACCTCACGGTCTGGACGCCACCCCGTCCCGCGGAGCCCGGCTCTACGTGAACACGGAGCGGGGTGGCCTGCACCCAGCCTCACCCGACGGGTTGTCACGAAATGTCGATATGACATACACGTCTCGTATGGACCATTGACAGCGCGTCAACGCCGCGATCGGGTGGCGAGCGGTTGCCGGCCGGTTGCCGAACCCGCGAAAAACGGTTGCCACACAAGGCCCATACTGGTTTGGTATGACCGCGTTAGTCTGTGCGTGCTTTCCGCTCACGCCACCCGTCGTGAGCGTCCGGCTTCGGTGGGACGTGGAGGTTCGCCCCGTGACGCACACCCCCGGCGTGCCGGTCGGGTCGTATCGGGTGTCCGCCGAACTGTTGGCCCGGCCCGACTTCCGCGCCGCCTGCTCCGTCCGCGACTTCGGGACGATCTTCCGCCTGATGTGCAAGTACGACGGCGCCAGCCAGGACCGGATCTCCTCACCGGTCGACGGCCTGTCGCAGTCACGGGTGAGCCGCATCGTGCGCGGTGAAGACCGCATCGCCTCCCTGGACCTCATCGAGCGCATCGCGGACGCCCTGCGCATCCCAGGCGGATACTTCGGGCTCGCCCCGCGCCGGTGGGAATCCACGCACAGCCCGCCGGGCCGCAGCCCGTTCCGGCCCTGGCATCCCCACCGGTTGCGACTACCCCGCCCGCGCAGCCGGCCGCGTCGTAGGGTGGCCTGATCGTCGAGGTCGACGAGGCGACGTTGCGGTACGACGACGCGACGTACTACGCGCGCCAGATGCGCCGGATCGTGAACACCGGCACCGAGCCGGTCACCCGCTACCTGATGCGGATCTCCGTCGACCGCTATCCGGGCGACCCCGAGCGATCGGCCCGGCTGTACCGGGCGAAACCGCTCCGGTGGGACTTCCTGCGGCTGTCCGCCACGTGCAACGGCGAGCCGATGAACTGGAAGATCAAGACCGACTGGGACGCACTCAAGGAAGTCTGGCTCTGCTTCGAGAACTCACAGGGGCACTTTCCGCTCTACCCGGGCGACACCGCCGTCATCGAGTACTCCTACCGGGTGTCGGATGACCGGTGGGGCCGTGGTTCCAGCGCGCCGTACGGGTCCCGACCCGTTCCCTGCCGTTCCGGACCGCGATCGCGCGCACCGAGACCGCCGGCCGCCGGGTGTTCTCATGGTCAACAAACGAGCCGCCGTTGCACGCCCGCTACCGGCTGGAGTGGAACTTCCGCGCCCAGCCCGACCCCGCCGCCGGGGCCGCCCGTCCGTCCGAGCAGATGGCCGCGGTCGGCATCGTGCAGCAGGGCGCCGAGATCCTGAGCAAGCCCGCTCGCCCGTTCGATCTGCCTGCCGAGGCCGAGGACGCCCGCCGGGTCGTTGCCGAACTCTCCTCCGCGATCGAACGGGTCTCCGCCCTGCATACCTTCGGGAAGGGTATGGGGATCGCCGCTCCGCAGGTCGGGATCAACCGGGCCGCCGCGATCGTCCGCACCGTCGACGGCGACACGATCACTTTGCTCAACCCAACCGTCATCGAGGCCAGCCCCGAGACCGACGAGCAGTACGAAGGATGCCTGAGCTTCTTCGATGTCCGCGGCCTGGTCCCCCGACCGCTCACTCTGCACGTCGAGCACGCCGACATCGACGGAACACGGCGGATCACCGCGTTCGAGAAGGGCCTTGCCCGCCTGGTCGCCCACGAAATCGACCACTTGGACGGCCACCTCTACACCGACAAGATGCGCCCCGGGGTGACCCCGATCCCGGTCGAGCAGTACCGCGGAGTCGGCTCCGCCTGGACCTACACCAGCACATGACCGGCACCCACCCAGCGCGCCCTATCAGCGAGCTTCGGTTCCTCGTGGCCGGCGCCTACGTCCTCGACTGCCTGATCAGCACACCCCGCTTACCGGTATGGGGCGACGACCTACGTGCCGACGCCATGCGGACTGTCCCGGGCGGCAAAGCGCTCAACCAGGCCGTCACGCTCGCCCGTCTCGGCGCCCAAGTCGCCGCCGTCGGGTGTGTCGGAACCGATGTCGTGGGCGAAGCCATCCGGAGCGCCTGCACTCCGCATGTTCGTGCAGTGTGCTGATG
>NZ_CAAAFR010000003.1:0-5533 GCF_900634745.1 Protofrankia symbiont of Coriaria ruscifolia | reverse complement strand
CATCAGCACACTGCACGAACATGCGGAGTGCAGGCGCTCAGGCGTGGGTCACACGGCTTGCCGCGAAGCTGTCGCCACAGACCGTCGCGTCGTGCCACGGTCTCTTGTTTTCGATCATGAAGGCGGCGGTTCGTGCGCGGCTGATCCCGGTCAACCCCTGTGAAGGGGTGCGGCTGCCTCCGCGACGCAAGCGGGCCACCGCCGAGACTGTGATCACACGGGTCGAGTTGACGGGCAAGCTGCTGCCGGAGCTTCCGGAGCGCTACCGGGCGTTGGTGCTCCTCGCGGCGTACACGGGGCTGCGGTGGGGGGAGTGCGTCGGCCTGCGCTGGGCTCGGGTCGATCTGACTGCCGCTGAACTCGCCGTGGTTGAAACCGCGGTCGAGGTCTCCGGGAAGATCAGTGTCAAGCCCTACCCGAAAACGGAAGCGGGCCGGCGGACGGTGCCGATTCCTCCCCTCCTCGTGGCCTACCTCCGGCGGCATCGTGAGATCGTCCCACCCGAACCGGATGATCTCGTGTTCCCGGACACGGTCGGACATCCCCTCCGTCGCTCGAACTTCCGGCGGTACGTGTGGGTACCGGCCCGGGGGAGGGCGGGGCTACCAGCGTCGCTGACCTTCCACGCTCTTCGGCACTGCTACGCCACGTGGTTGATCTCCGAAGGGGTGACGGTCAACGTCGTGCAAGTCGCGCTCGGACACGAGCGTGCGAGCACGACCCTGAACCGGTACACCCACCGACCGAAGGACTACCACGATCGGCTCCGGGCGGCGCTGACCGACCCCGCTGACGATCCGACAGTGAGACCACCCACGAAGGGACGAACGTCCCCTCTGGCGGAAGACGAGCGGGCCATTACTGGCAAGCACGATAGGCCGGAGCAGCAGACATGATCTGATCGAGCGGGTCAGGACAGGCGGGCGACCACAGGCCGCCCAGTAGCAAAAGGAGGCACCCCGATGCACCAGGTCGCCCTGGGCGGGGAGCTTGGCCAGCCGGACGACGAGTCGGCCGCCCGACGCAGGCTCCTCATCGAGGAGATGGTGTCGATCATCGGAACGATGATGGCGATCCTGGAGAAGATCGTCGCCGCCGACGAGGACGTCGACATCGAGGAGATGGTGTCGATCATCGGAACGATGATCGCAATCCTGGAGAAGATCGTCGCTGACGACGAGGACGTCGACGAGGACGTCGACGAGGTCACTGACAGGACGTTCGGCAGTGAGGTACTGGCCAGCGCGGGGCCCGTCCTCGTCGACTTCTGGGCCGACTGGTGCCTGCCGTGCAGGATGATGGCGCCGATCCTGAAGGAGATCGCCGTCGAACTCGGCGACAAGCTGCGGATCGTCAAGCTCGACATCGGCGAGAACCCGGAGACCGCGGAGCAGCACCGGATCGAGTCCATCCCCGCCATGGTGGTCTACGTGAACGGCCAAGAGGTCGAGAGGATTGTCGGCGCACGGTCGAAGGCTGAACTGCTGCGGGAACTGTCCCCCTGGATCCGCTGAGTTTAGCCGTTGACTCGACATCCGGCGGCTCGTCGTCCTGCCGCGCCGCCGGAGGTCGCTGACCGATCCTGCTGACGATCCGCTGACTGACGACGGTCCGTGAAGATCGACAATCGGTCAAAGTGCCTGTGGAGACGAGGGGACTTGAACCCCTAACCCCTGCCTTGCAAAGTCGGTCCACTTCGTAGGCTGGCGTCCGTGTTCGTCCGCACAGCCCGCCTAACCTGCACGTTCATTCCGTGGACGTCCGTCATCGTCCGCGGACGTCCGTGGGCTGGGCTACAGGCTTGGCTACACGCCTTCGACCGGAAGCGGCAGCGCGGAGCATCCGATTACAAGAGCAAGACAGATCGTCCGCTGGCGTTCGTAGACGCCCGGTGACATGTGGTGCGTGCCCCCCGGAGTACGTGCCTGTCCGCAGACGTCTGTCGGCTCGGGTAACAACTGGGTACACCAGCGTGGAAATCCCTAGGCTTGGGAGATTTGTAGGCTGATCGCCCCGAGCTAGGCCAGAACGCTACCGCCCAGGACGGCAGCTCTACGGATCGGCGGTAGCCGATCGGTCGAACCAGGCATCCAGGGTTAGCAATCTTGGTATCGGGCAATAGCAGGAGTATGCAAGCAACCTTGCCGGCATAAGGATTGTTCAGAACTCTAAGCAAGATCTTTATCATCGCGGATCTTCCTCTTTATTCTCGACGATTCGTCTCACTCCAATTTTCTTCTAGAAAGGGACTGGCTATGTCAAAAATCACGATTAACGGTATTTCACTCGACCCGGTAGCGCAATCCGATGCGCTGAGATCGGCCTCATTGGAGTCCGCAGACTCCTCCCAGTCCAACTACATCCTCATCCAAACCCATCGCCCGTTGTCGAATGCAGAAAAGACGCAGTTGGAAGACCTGAATGTCATCATCTACGAATATATTCCTGAGAATACCTATCTGTGTGGCTATCGGCCGAGTGATCTGGGGCCGATCCGCGCCCTGCCGTTCGTGGCTTGGGCCGACGTCTACCTCAAAGGCTTCAAGATTCCATCGTCGCTGCGGCCCCAGGCAGCCGCTTCCGCCTCGCTCCTACCGACCTCTGTCCCCCAGGTACCGTCCCGCAAGCTCCGAGAGGTCGACGTGGTGCTGCACGACGACGTCGACCCGAGCTCCAGCGAGCTCAGGGAGCAGATCGGTGCCGCGGTGCAGCTCAACCCGGAAGAACTGCGAACGGGACGACGCAAGGTACGGCTCACGGTCGAGGAAGGGCGACTCGACAACCTCGCGGACTTGGATGAGGTCCACCACATCGAGGAGGTCCCGCAGCGGCAGTTTTTCAACAATGTGGCCCGGTCGATCCTTAAGGCGGACGTCGCGCTCAACGGCACGCGGTACCAGGGTGACGGTCAGGCCATCGCCGTGGCGGATTCGGGCTTTGATCTCGGCTCCACGACTATTGTGCATCCGGCGTTCACCGGACGAGTGGCGCGGCTGTACGCGCTTGGACGAACAAATCCGGATAGGACGGATGACCCGAAGGGACACGGCACACACGTGGCGGGCTCGGTGCTCGGGAACGGTACTTCCGCCACGATGGGCGGAGCGATCCAGGGCACGGCGCCGCGTGCCACCCTCGTCCTCCAGTCGATACTGGACTCGGGTGGCGGCCTCGGCGGGATTCCCGCCGATTTTCATGACCTGTTCGAACCACCGTACAACAACGACGGCGTCCGTGTTCACACGAACTCCTGGGGCCCCACAACGCCCGGTCTGCCGTATGACTCAAGTGCATTTGAGGTCGACGACGTCGTCTGGAATCATCCAGACCTGGTCATCTGCTTCAGCGCCGGCAATGCCGGCACCGACGCCAACGCTAACGGTGTTGTTGATCTAGGATCGATCGGATCACAGGCTGCGGCCAAAAACTGCATCACGGTGGGAGCCAGTGAAAGCATCCGGCGCGACTTCGAACCGAGCTACGGCGTTTTCTGGCCTTCCAATTTTCCTGCCGACCCCATCAACTCCGACCGGCAGGCTGACGACGCCGACGGCCTCGCCGCCTTCAGTAGCCGAGGACCAACCATGGAACACCGTATTAAGCCGGACGTCGTAGCCCCGGGTACATGCATCCTGTCGGCACTCTCACGTGCCGTCGTCTTCCCATCGACCGGCTTTGGAACGTCCTCCGATCCCCGGTTTTTCTTCAATAGCGGCACCAGCATGGCCACACCGCTGGTCGCTGGGTGCGTCGCCGTCCTACGCGAAACCCTGGTCAAGAACGGCACGGCGAACCCGAGCGCGGCGCTGCTCAAGGCGTTGCTTATCAACGGCGCCGTGGAGCTGGCTGGGCAGTACTCTCCTTCGGAGGTGGGTCCTTCCCCCAACAACAACTCCGGCTTCGGTCGTGTCAGTCTCGCGGACTCGGTAATCATCCCAGGCCCCAACCCCGACGGCGGATTCGGGGAAGGCGGCCCCCTAGATCAGGGCGCCGAGGAGACGTTCACGATCGACATTCCTGAACATACGCCCCAGCACGGCCAAACCGCCTCAGGCCCAGACGGCTTCTCCCCGACCGCGGCCGGCGCTACTTTCAAGATCACTCTTGCGTGGAGTGATCCTCCGGGTGCTGCGCTCCAGAATGACCTGGACCTGATTGTGCGAACTGTAAACGGCGACGAACGGCATGGCAACATGGGGACCTCCGAAAAGTTCGACCGCGTCAACAATGTCGAACAGGTCGCGTGGACTAATATGCCGCCGGGGAGGGCCGAGATCGTAATCCGAGCCTTTCGAATCACAAATTTTCCGCAGCCATACGCCTACGCTTGGCGCATCAGCTGAATTGGCGATAATGATCAACTACAGATACGCTTTTCGGCACGTATCTGGCAGGCGACATTCCGTTTGCCGTGGCTGGTCGGCCTTGGTTGCTCTCTGGCTGGGGCCTTATGTACTTCGGTTGGGGGCTTGCTCCGATCCGGATGTCTGCCTCGACCGGCATCCGCTACGCTACGAGCTTGGGAAACCTGTGCGGTTGCTGGTGTTGACGTGGGTCGGAACGTTCCTGCCCAGGTCAACGGCCATCCGGTCCCCGCCGTAGCTCCCCGGTCAGAACAGATGCCGACCGTTGCTACTGGCACGCCGATGGCCGCTTGATCCATAGTTTGCTCCGGATCATCCGTGGACGTCCATGGATGTCCGTGCCGTCCGGTGACCTCGGGTTCGGTGTCCGTGGACGTTCATGGTCGTCCGTGGGCTGGGCTGTCAGTTTGGCTGTCATCGTCGGGGATGGTGACGCTGGATTCCGTCGCGTGTGGGCGTGGCTGCCGGATAGGTCGGTGGTTGGTCGGTTAGGCGATGGTCTGTGGCTTGTGCGGTAGGTGGTGGCATGCTGGGCGGGTGACCGTGGGGGGCAGTGAGGTTACCGACCCGGATTTCTTCGTGTCGTACACGGGGGTGGACCGCGCCTGGGCGGAGTGGATCGCCTGGACGTTGGAAGCGGCGACGTACCGGGTGGTGATCCAGGCGTGGGATTTCGGTGCCGGGTCACACTTCGTCGAGGAGATGCACCGGACGACCGAGCATGCGGCCCGGACAATCGCGGTGCTGTCCGCGGCCTATCTGACGTCGGCGTACGCGGCGCCGGAGTGGCAGGCGGCGTGGGCGGCGGACCCGTTGGGACGGGCACGGAAGCTGCTGGTGTTCCGGATCGAGGAGTGCCCGCGGCCGGGTCTGCTCGCCCAGATCGTCTCGGTGGACCTGTTCGGGATCGGTAAGGACGTGGCACGCCGCGCGGTGCTCGCCGCTGCCGCGGGCGAGCGGGGGAAACCGGCCACGGAACCGGACTTCCCCGGCGGCCCGGCTGGTACAGGGGTGGCGGGGGGTGCTCCGGTGTTCCCACCGGAGCTACCGACGATGGGGAGCGTGCCGGCCCGGCTGGCGCATTTCGTCGGCCGTGACACGCTCCTCGACGAGATACACACTCGGTTGACCGCGGCGGGGTCGGTGGCGGTGACCGCGCTGGCGGGGAT
>NZ_CAAAFR010000002.1:0-15896 GCF_900634745.1 Protofrankia symbiont of Coriaria ruscifolia | reverse complement strand
CGACGCGCTGCCGCTGTTCCAACGGGCGTTGACGATCGACGAGGCCGTCTACGGCCCCGACCACCCGTCAGTCGTACTGATCCGACGCAATCTTTCTAATCTTGATAAATAGATGCGGCTGTTCGCACCACTCAGTCAAGATCGAATATGTGTCGGGTAACTACAGGCGGTCTCGCCATGATGGGCGAGGGGTCGGGCTGCCCGGGAAGCGCAGCGACCTGGTGCTGTCTCCCGGCTGCCCGATGGCATGCCCCTGCTCGGTTTTCGTCTGCCCCTGGCGTGCCCGGCGATGGTCTCCGTTGGTCGTGTGACTGCGCATCCCGGGACGCGGTCGGGTATTCGGTGAACCGGACCGCGGAACAGGACCACCATCGCGAATCCATGCCGCCCGGTACGGCATGGATTCGCTGATCCGGCAGTAATCGTTCTGGACGGCGTGCCCACGACGCATTCCCCGGCATACACGCCGTTCCTGGTCTGGGTTGTGCGCGGTGGCGGAGTGCGACGCGCCCGGCGAGCACGGCGCGCAAGCGCCGCGCGCAGCCGGTTGCGGGGCGCGGCCCGCCACCGCCTTGATCTTAAAACGGATAATTCGGCAATCAGTCAGCCTTGTTGTCTGTCCGATCCCGGGCCATGCCGCTGATCGTCAGTCCGAGTCCGATGTGGTCAGGCTGCGCTGCCGGCGAGGGCGGTGCGGTCGATGCGGGAGACGAGCTCGCGGGTGTTGGCGTCGTGCTGGTACGGGACGAGTCGTTTCCGCAGATCGGTCATAGCGGTGACGTAGCGGGCCGAGGTGGGGACTCCGGCGGCAATGTCGATGGCCTTGTGGCTGGCGGCGATGGCGCCTTCGAGATCGTTCTGTTGGGTGAAGCTGACGGCGACGACGGTTTGGCTGAGTGCGCCGCGTCGTCCACGGTTCTGCTTGCGGGCGGCCTCGACAGACTGGCGGGCGTAGCGGTGGGCCTCGGTCGGGTCACCGATGTCACGAAGACTGTTCGCGATCTCACCGGCAATGTAGGGCTCGTCGATGAACTTCGCCCACTCGGGTTCGTTCGCCGGGTTGATAAGATCAAAAGTCTTCTCGGCCTGCGCGATCGTCGCCGCGGTGTCGGTGGAGCGGCCCAGGACCGACAGCGCGCGTGCTTCCAACACGTACAGGTCGGTCAGGGCGGCGGGGGCACGCAGACCACGCAGACCGTGGCGGCCGGCGCGGGCGAGCCGAAGCCCTTCATCGGGGTGCCCGAGTTGGGTGGCCTGATCGGAGAGTCCGGCAAGCACATGTGCGCCGAGCATCCGGTTTCCGGACGCGTCGGAGAGCCGCAGGGACTGAATCAGGTAACGCTGCGCGATGCCGTGTTGGCCGGAGTCGAACGCCATCCATCCGGCGAGGTAGGTCTGTTCGGCGGCGACTTCGAAGAGGGCCTGGCGGACGGGCTCGGGGTGGGATTCCTGAAGGAGCGGGAGGACGTGTTCGGTGAGGTACTGGGCGACGGCGCGCCGGGCGATGTCTCCGCCACCTTGGATGACGTCCATTTCCTGGAACACGCCGAACATGGTGCGGATGGATTCGACCGCGGCCATGTCCGCGTGGGCGGGCCGTCCGGAGTCGGCGGCGTCCAGGCTGGCCAGGAGCCAATCCCGGCTGGGGCCGGCGAGTGCACCGAGAACGAATGATGAACGAAGTAGCATGTCCCGACGGCGCACGTCGGCCCTCCCGAGCTCGGCGACAGTGCTCAGGGTACGTCGCACCGAGGGTTCGTACACCAGCCCTTGAGCGGTTGCCTCGGGGTTGGTGACGGGCTGCTGAGCGGTTATCGACCGACTGTCGAGCACTGGCGCTTTTACGTCTGTTTGGGCATGCGCTGTGTGTGTGGTGGGTTCCCATGCGCGGCGGGCCAAGCCGAGCATGCCGCCGGGGATGCGGAGGCCGTCGGCGATGCGTTCGATCAGTTCCAGGGATGCGACCCGGTCCCGACCGTGCACGATCTTGCTGACGCGGCTCTGGTCGAGGCCCTCGACCGCGGAGGCGATGCGGTCCTGACTGGCGGCGTCGTACTTCCTCATCAGCCGAAAGGCGGTGCCGAAGTCGCGGGCGGTGAGAGCGGCGCGCATGTCGTCGCGGGCAAGGAGCCGTTCGGACACCACGTACGGGCCGAGCGAAACAGCCGACATACCTGATCAACCTTCCGGCCGGGAGATAGGGACACGTCTCGTGGCAGGACTGATGCCGAAGGTACCTGAATTACGCCCAACGGGTAGGGAAAGCTCACCTATTGAGGGGGCGTGTTGCTGTCGTTTACGGGTTGTCCGTCGGGATCAGGCGATAGTCACATGGGAACGTCATCTTCCGTGGGCTCGCGTTGTGCCGTGAGGCTGAGGCGCAGCCGGCCCCGTCCCGTGTCGAGCGGTGGTCTCCGTGGGACCGGGCCGGCATCCAACCAGCGGATAATGAGAGCGGGACGGGATGCGACCGGTGACGGTAACCAAGGAGAACGCAGCGGACGGCGGGGCCTCGGATGAGCGGATGCCTGTCCTGTACGGGGTGGTGCGGTTCGAGCCGGGGGATGAACGGCGGGTCCGCGACACCACGATCACGTTTGATTCGCCCGCATCGGCGGAGCTGTTCGCCATCGAGAGCGGCTGGCACGACTTTCAGGTGACGCCGCTGTTCTTCTTCGTGGACACCGTCACGGCGCCGGCGGCGGGTCGGATGCTGCTGGGTGCAGCACTGGCACGGTCCATGCGGCGGGCCGACGGTCGATGACCGGCGATCGGGCGTGCGATCCGCTGGGGGCTGCGTCTGGCCGTTCGTCGCCTGCGACCGGCCCTGATGCAGGTAGAGGCGATTTCACGGTCACGATCTACCCGGCGGATCGTCCGGCGGACGTGATGCGGGCCTGGGCGGCGCTCCCGGACGGGCTCGGGTTCGCCGAAGCGTTCGGCGATGTTGAAGTGACGCTGGTGTTCCGACCGGCAGGTAACCGGATGTCGTCATGGGAGCCGAACGGGATGCCAGCCGTGCCGGATTGAGCGGTCAGGTAGCTGGCATCACGGCAAGATTCAGGGGCCAGGATCCCGGAGGGCGGCAACGCCGTTGCGGGGTTCTGGCCCTTTATCTGTTGGTCCCCTGCGCGGTGACGAGCTCCTCGACGGCGGCCAGGCGGTGGCTCACGTCCGCAAGCTGCTGTTCGATGCGGCCTATCCCAGCGAGGATCTCCCGAACAGCGACCCCGGCGGGGGCATCCGACACCTGATCGCCGACCAGCACCCGAATCAGATGATCGTCAGGCCAGTCGAGCGCGTGGGCGAGTGCCATCAGCGTCTTGTTCTGTACCCGACGGCCCTTGCCGCCATGCTGAATCTGCCGCACGGTGGACACGGACACGCCGGAGACGTCGGCGAGTTCCTGCTGTCCGACGCGGCGGGCTGCCATCCGCTGGTTGACCGCGTCGGCGACCGCGGCCCAGTCCTCGCCCCCGATCGCGCCACGCGCCGTGTAGACGGGTGATCTCCGTTCCTGGTCCTCCATACGGCCGATTTTAGCTAGAAAGCAAACATCAGGGCATGTGAGGTACACATATATCCCAGCGAGACCCGCTGCCGGACGCAGGGTCTTTGCTTCACGCTTATGTGAACCTCACATGCTATGGGTACATAATTGTTGATGAGCGGTTCGCACGCGGTGCACTGTATGTCCTGCAACGACCGACGGCCGGCAACAGCCGGCACGCTGATGATGCGGGACAAGGTGAAGCGACGATGGCGATACCGCAACGGATTCCCGTGGCATTCGGGGACGTGTTCCCCCACGGCGCATACGTGCTCGGGGTGGAAGCGGTTAACGACTTCGACAAGGCGAAGGCGGGGGTGGCCGACGCACAGGAGCGGGACAAGATCACCGGTGAGTTGGTGTGGGCGGTGCGGGTGATGGACGCCGACCCGAACGCCCGGGCCGGCTCGGCAGAGGTGAAGGTGAAGATCGCCGCCGCGGTGCGGCCGGTGCCGCCGGAGCCGCTGGCGGGCACGCCGTTTCGGCCGGTGGAGTTCGACGGGCTGACGCTGACCCCGTACGTGAACACGAACGGGTCGAAGCCCCGGCAGGGGTTCGCGTTGCGGGCGACGGGGATGCGGCCGGTGCGCACGGGTTCGAGTCGGGCGGCGGCATGACCGGGCCGACACCCACCGCGGGTGCAGGCGGTGAGCGGGTGCCGATCGGGTCGAACTGGCATGTGGGGGTGCATGTCGGGTCGGACTGGTCGGCCCGGTGCTTCACCTACCCGGACGAGCGGCCGATCCTCGTGCTGGACACCCCCCGCGCCTGCCTGTCCATCTCGGCGGCGAGCGGCACCGTGACCGCCAATCACCTCGATTTCGCGCACGCGCTGGTGCAGGCCGCCAACGACTATCTGATCGAATGCGAACGGCTCCTCCTGGAAAGTACGGACAACGACACCAACAGCGGGTCTGCAATAGCGGCCTGAGTCGGTTCTGTTCGTCGCCGGTTTCGGGACGGCTGCTGAGCCTCTTTCATTTCCTACCGTCCCGGACCACTGATTTCATCTTCTTTCGACGCTGGGTGGGTGTGATCTGTCATGGCCAGAAGCAACGGATCTCGGCCGTTTCCCGAGGTACCGACCCGGCATCCGAAAGTCGACGTGCCGCTGTGGATGCTCCTGGTCGGGCTCGCCGGCCGGATGTGCGCCCACCTCGTCGTGTTCCTCGTCCGGCATCCGGTCCCGGTGGGTCTGCTGCTCGCCGTGGCGGTGATTCGCCAGCGGTTCGGCCTGGCCGGACTCGGTCTCGCGGTTCTGCTCCTGGTCGTGGTCGCCGTGCTGTGGCGGCTGGCGCATCGCCGGTCGTTCACCTGGCTGGCCCGGTGGGTCCGGGGACGGCTACGGCTGCTCGTGGTGTACCGGTGGCGGTGGCGCCCGGTCATGGTCCATACCGGTCTGGCGATCCGGATTCCGGTGTCCAACGGCGACCGGGTCGCCTTCGCCGAAACGTTCCCCCGCATCCGCACGATCCACTCGGATCGGTGGGGCGACCGGCTCCGGGTCGAACTGCTCTACGGGCAGACCCCCGACCAGTGGGCGGACCAGGCCGAAGCACTGCGGCAGGCGTTCCGCGCCCGGTCCTGCCGCATCCGCGCCGACCGGGTGGGGTTCATCTGGGTGGACTTCACCCGCCGCGACCCCCTCGCCCACCCCGTCCCACCGGCCGATCTCGACGGTCCGGACGCGGACGGGGACGGCTGGGACGACGACGAAAGTCCGGTGGACCTGTCCGGGATTCCGGTCGGCCGCCGCGAGGACGGACAGCCCTGGCGACTCCCGGTCCGCGGCGCACACGTGCTTGTGGCCGGGGCGACCGGGGCGGGCAAGGGCTCGGTGTTGTGGTCGACGATCCGCGGGCTCGGCCCGGCCGTCCGCGCCGGCCTGGTCGAACTGTGGGTCGCCGATCCCAAGGGCGGGATGGAACTGGCGTTCGGCCGGGCGATGTTCACCCGGTTCGCCACCGACACGGACAGTATCGCCGACCTGCTCGACGACGCGGTCACCGTCATGCGGGACCGGGCCGCCCGGCTGCGCGGCGTCAGCCGGCTGCACACCCCCACCACCGGCGAACCGCTGATCGTCGTCATCGTCGACGAACTGGCCTCCCTGACCGCCTATGTCACCGACCGGGAGCTGAAGCGGCGACTGTCGGCGGCGCTGCCGCTGCTGCTGTCCCAAGGCCGGGCACCCGGGGTGGTGGTGGTCGGGGCGGTGCAGGACCCGCGGAAAGAAGTGCTTCCCTTCCGCGACCTGTTCCCGGTCCGGGTGGCGCTGCGGATGACCGAAGCCGACCAGGTCGACCTCGTCCTCGGCGACGGCGCCCGCGATCGCGGGGCACGGGCGGAAGACATCCCCGACGACCTGCCCGGGGTCGGCTATGTCCTGCTCGACGGGCAGGCCGACCCCGTCCGGGTGCGGGCCTGCTGGGTCGATGACGCCGAGATCTCCCGGATGGCGCACCGCTACCAACCGCCCGTGGCCGGCGCGGTGCTCGACCTGGACAACCCCGGACCGGACGGCTGGACACCGGACGTCGACGGCTGGGCCGCGTGACCGGACCGGACGGATACGCCCCGGTGCTCGTGCTGCCGGTCTGCGGCTGGTGCCGGCATCTGTGGGTGGCGCACCGAGCCGACGACGGCTGTCGGGCGTCCACCGGGCGGGGGCGGGTGTGCGGCTGCCGGGAACCGCCACCCGACCACCACGACGACGACGGCCAGGACCACGACGACCACGGACAGGAGGAGCGGGCGGCATGACCGACTCGAGCACGGGACCGGCGGAACCGACGGCGGGGAGCCGGGCGGCGCGGATGCGACAGCCGCTGGCCCGACATGTCCTCGAGGCGGTCGCGGTGGAGAACGGGGTGTGCATCCGCCCGCTGGCCATGCGGAAAGTCGACATCGCCACCGGGGAGGCCGAAACCATCCCGGTGCCGTGCGGGGCCACCCTCGCCAGCAAGTGCCCGCCGTGCGCGGAGCGTGCGCGGAAACTACGGATGGCGCAGTGCAAGGCCGGCTGGCATCTCAACGACGAACCGCTCCCCGACCCGGACCCGCCCGGCGACGACGCGAAAACCCTCGTCCAGCTCCGCGCCGATCTCGAAGCCGTCCGCACCGACGCCGTGACCGGCCACGACGTGGAGCAGGTCACCGAGGTCGACGATCTGATCTCGCAGGTGGACGCCGCATTGAACGATCTCGGTGTGCGCGGGAAGACCGCGCCGGACACCCGGGACCGGCCGCGGCGGACCCGGTCGACGAAACGGCGGCAGGATGCCCCCGACCTGCCCCGGCTGCCGGTGGACCGACGCACGGTCGGGCGGACGTTCACCGCAGCCGACGGGACGGTGTGGCGGCCGTCGATGTTCCTGACGCTCACCTGCGACTCCTACGGGAAGGTCACCTCGGACGGCACGCCGGTGGACCCGGATGGCTACGGCTACCGGCGGGCGGCCCGCGACGCGATCCACTTTCCCAAGCTCGTGGACCGGTTCTGGCAGAACCTCCGCCGTGCCGTGGGCTACGACGTCCAGTATTTTGCCTGCCTGGAACCGCAACGGCGGTTGGCGCCGCATCTGCACGCGGCCATGCGCGGCACGATCCCACGGGTGCTGCTGCGGCAGGTGGCGGCGGCAACGTATCACCAGGTGTGGTGGCCGTCCTGCGACCGGCCTGTCTACAGCCCCGACCGGCTGCCCGTCTGGGACGACCAGGACGGCGGCTACCGCGACCCCGACACGGGCGTACTCCTGTCGACCTGGGATGAGGCCCTGGACGCGATCGGCGAGGACGTCGAACCCGCGCACGTGGTCCGGTTCGGCGTCCAGGTCCGCGCGGACGGGGTGACCGCGAACAACAGCAACACCGGCCGGTTGATCGGCTACCTGACCAAGTATCTGACCAAGTCGCTGGACACCTGCCACGCGGTGGACACCGACGCGCAGCGGAATCATGTGGACCGGCTCGCCGACGCCTTGCGGTACGAACCGTGCTCGCCGGGCTGCGCGAACTGGCTGCTCTACGGCGTCCAGCCGAAGAACCCCCGGGCAGGGCTGGTTCCCGGCCGGTGCAGGGGCAAGGCCCACCGGCGGGAAACCCTCGGCTTCGGCGGACGCCGGGTGCTCGTCTCCCGGAAATGGTCCGGCAAAACCCTCGCCGACCACCGGGAGGATCGCAAGACGTGGGTCCGGCAACAGCTCGCCGTGCTCGGCCACCCCGGCGACAGCGACACCGTGAGCGGCACGCCCGATCAGGTGGTCTGGCAGCTCCTCCGACCTGGTGATCCGGCCACACCCCGCCGGGAACACCTGCTGCTGCGCGCGGTCGCCGACCGGCACCGTTGGCGCGCCCAACTCGATGCGGCCCGTGCCGCACGCGGCCATCCCGACCCGGTTTCGGCAACCGACCCCGGCATGCCCCGAGCAGCCTGACCCGACCCAGCAAATGATCAAAGGAGTAGCTGTGCACAAACTCCTTCTCACCCCGGCTGAAGCGGCCGACCTGCTCGGCGTTAGCCGCACCACCCTGTACGAACTGCTCAACGCCGAACAGATCGAATCCGTCCGTATCGGCCGGTCGCGCCGTATCCCGCGAGCGGCGCTCGTCACCTACGTCGATCGGCTACGCGGCGTCCCGGACACGGAGGCGGCAGCATGATCCCGGCCCGGTCCGGGCCGAACCTGACAGCCGGGTTTCGGCAGTGCACCCCGCGCGGCGCCCGCGGGCCTCCCGAGCGTCGCAGGTTCCCGAACACAAAAGATCCAATAAGCGGTCCCGGCGGGTGCTGGAACACCACACCGGGACCTTGATCAGCACCCCTTAGAGACCAAGGGAGTACCGACCCGTGCCCATCATTCCGCCTGGCCTCGACCCCCCGCGCGACCCCTCCGACGGACAGCCCTTCGTCCGCCTCGACACCCCCGGCCACGGCTTCTACGAGATGACCGTCAAGCCGGGTGCCGACCCGTTCGACATCGCCCGGACCGCCGTCGCGATTCCCACCGACGCGGTGTTCATCGAAGCTCTCGGAGACGTCGACATCGTGTTGGTGTTCCGCGCTATACCCGGTACCGCACTTCCGCCAACTCCCCCACCGCGCAGGCCTGGTCCGGCCGGTGGTTGGGTGCCTGACGTCCTCCCGTATCGGACGGTTCCCGCGCAGCATCAGCCGCGCTGATCGATTCTCGCGGTCCTTCCCCACATTTCTTTCCCGTTCCTCTGCTGGACGGTTCACCCGCCGGGAGTGCGGACGGGTCCAGGGTCGGCGAAGCCGATCACGAAGTGACGCGTAGCGCCCTGGACGCGGCCGGACTCCCGGCGGACCCTCCTCCGTCCCCAGAGGAGCGGGATCTCAACGCGCCACGCGATTCGGCGGTACCCGGCCGGCTTCTGTCGGCTCTTCTTCCCCTATTTCAGCAAGGAGCGATCTTCATCATGTCCGGCAAGCGACAGGATCCGACCAGAGCGGCCGACGAACCGACCGGCCCTGACAGCGAGGGCGCGAAGCGTCAGACGCGGAACGCCCATGATCGCCGGGATCGTCGGCGTAGCCATGGCGAAGGTTCCCTCTACCAGCGTGAAAGTGACGGCCGGTGGGTCGGTGTGGTCGACCTGGGCTGGATCGACGGGAAGCGGCGTCGCCGCGTCGTCTACGGGAGGACCGAGAAGGAAGCCCTTGCCAAGGTGCGCGAACTGCGCAAGGCGGCCGATCAGGGCCAGGACCTCACCGCGAAGTCCCGCACCGTCGCCGAATGGATGAACTACTGGATGGACGAGATCAAGTCTCACGACGGAACACGACCATCCACTCTCGCCCGGTACCGGTACGCGATCGACGGCCACATCGTCCCGCTGCTCGGAAAGATCCGCCTGGACAAGCTCGGGCCGGCCCACGTCCGGCGTCTGCACGCGGCACGTCGGGAGCAGATGAAGCCGGCAAGCCTCGTGAAGATTCACGCGGTGCTGCGGGCCGCGCTCGCCGACGCGGAACGGATGGAGCTGGTGAGCCGCAACGTCGCGAAAGCTGTTGCCCGCCGAGCCTGGCCGGTGGGGAACAGCACACGCTGACCACCGGTGATGCACGTCGTTTCCTGACCCTGGTTGTAGATGATCGGCTCGAAGCGCTGTTCGTCCTGGCGCTCACGATGGGACTGCGCCGCGGTGAGCTGCTCGGCCTCCGCTGGGATGACGTCGACCTCGACGCCCGGACGCTGTGGGTCCGCCGCTCCGCCCAACGGGTCAGCGGGCAACTGCGGCTCGTCGAGCCGAAGACCCACGGTTCACGGCGAACGGTCCCGATACCGGCGCTCGCCGTCGACGCCCTGGAACGCCAACGCAAGCGCCAGGCGGACGAACGGAACAAGGCCGGCGAGTCGTGGCAGGACAACGGGCTCGTCTTCGCCTCCACGGTCGGAACACCGATGGAGCCGCGGAACGTGACCCGACGCGTCCAACAGCTCCGTGACGGTGCCGGCCTGCCGTGGCTGCGGCTTCACGACTTCCGCCACGCCTGCGCGACGTTCCTTCTGGCGTCCGGGATCGAACCGCGGACCGTGATGGAGATCCTCGGCCACACCACCGTGAGGATGACGATGGAGCGCTATGGCCACGTCCTACCCGAGCGGCTGCGTGCGGCCGCAACGGCGATGGACGGCATCCTTGGCCCCGAGGCCGACACCGACAAGCAACACAAGAAGAAGCACAAGGACGACACGGTGGAGGACCGGGACGACGGGTAGCACCCCTTGGCTACACGGTTGGCTACATCTCGATCTTCTCGTCGGATGAGACAACCCGTTTATGCAGGTGAGACGGGGTGGAGACGAGGGGACTTGAACCCCTAACCCCTGCCTTGCAAAGGCAGTGCTCTGCCAATTGAGCTACGCCCCCGGAGGAAACCCAACCAAGAGTATGGCATGCGGACGGCAGCGCGTGGGATCTGTTCCGCAGGGCACTATCCCTGCTTCCCCCGCGGACGCGGCCGCGACATCCACAGACGTGGCACCCACAGGCGCATCGAAGCATGGGTACCGCGGCGCCAACCCTCGAACCCGCCGGATGGACCACCGCCCAGCCAAGTTAGGGTAACCTAACTTGACCTAATTACTTGCACTACTTGCTGATCGGTGCCGACCTCTTCGGGAGACGGGTGTGCATCATTACCATGAGCTGGAGATCCCTGGTCGGTTCGATCCCCTTGCACTCGTCGCCGCCCTGTCGGATTCCGATCTGTTCAGCAGCCACGTCGTCTACGAGCGCGACAACCAGTGGTGGTTCGCCGGTGCCGTCTTCGGCGAGGTCGTCGTCGAACCAACGGTGGTGCGGAGCAGCTGCCAAGGCCGGCAGACGGCGGTCGAGCGGTCGCCGCACCCGTTGCGTCAGGTGGGCGACCTGCTTGCAACCTTTCCGCTCGCGGATTGGCACGCATACGGCTGGGTCTGCTTCGAGTTCGCCTATGCGCTCGCGGGCGGCCCCCGCGTTGCCGAAGGACGCCCGCTCCTGCACGTGATGGTGCCCAGGACCGAGATCTGGCTGCGAACCGATCACGTTCTGATACGCGGCACGGACGACCTCGTGATCGGATCGGTACGTGATCTGATCACCGGCTTCGCCTGAGCCCCCGCACCCGCGCACGACCGGTCGAGGTTACCGACCCGGCGGAGGAAGACTCGGCGGGAGAAAGCTCGACGGAAAAAGGAAAAGAAAGAAAAGAAGGGAAAGAGTCCCGGAGGGCCTATCACGACAGCGTGGCGCGGGCCGTTGCGGACATCCGCGGGGCGCCCTGCGGAAGGTCATCCTCTCCCGGACGCTGCCGATCCCGGTCCCGGTCGATCTCACCGCCACATACGCCCTCGGCCGCGCCGGGAACACCCCGGCCCGCTCGTTCTTGCTCGACCTGGGCGGCCAGAAGGCCGCCGGGTTCAGCCCAGAAACCGTCGTCGAGGTCTCCGCGTACGGCCAGGTGGCCGCCCACCCGCTCGCCGGCACCAGGGCGCACGGCCTCGGAGCCGACGTCGACGCGGACCGCCGCGCCGAACTGGAGTCCGACCCCAAGGAGATCTTCGAGCACGCCACCTCGGTCAAGCTGGCCTACGGCGAGGTGTCCCAGGTCTGTGAACCGGTCTCGGTCGCGATCACCGATTTCATGACGGTCGCGCGTCGTGGCAGTGTCCAGCACCTGCTACACCATCCGGGGGTACTACCGGGCGCAGGAGTACAACCGGACCGCCTTCACCGCGGACGGCTTCTACCGCACCGGTGACATCGTCCGCCAGGTTCCCTCCGGGCACCTCGTCGTCGAGGGCCGGGCCAAGGAGCAGATCAACCGGGGAGGGGAGAAGGTCTCCGCCGAGGAGGTGGAAAACCACCTGCTGGCCCACCCGGGTGTGCACGACGTCGCCGTCGTCGGTGTGCCCGACGATTTCCTGGGTGAGCGGATCTGCGCGTTCACCATCACCCGGGGTGATCCCCGGCCGGGCGCGGCGGATCTGCGAGCGTTTCTGCGCGCCCGTGGCCTGGCCACCTACAAGATCCCGGACTGTTTCACGTTTGTCGCATCCTTCCCGCAGACCGCGGTGGGGAAGACCAGCCGAGCGCAGCTACGCGCGAGGCTGGGCGCGACGTTCACGCCGAGGACGTGAGACGGCACGCCTCGCCACGTCACGTCACGGCACGGCAGCCGACCCGATCGAGGTCCAGGCCCAGCCGCCGTGACGTCAGGGATCCGACCGGGGCGGATCAGGACCAGAGGTCAGTTCGTGTTGATGGCGGTGGTCGCCTCGTGCCAGAGGTCGACTTCGCCCCTACCCCGCCGACGACGGACAACGGTCGCCACCGCACCGGCGCTAGCGACAACCGCAAGAACAACGAGCTTACGAAACATGTCCGTCAACCTACCCGCGTCCGGCAATCCTGCCCACCGCCATGGTGGTGACATGCCAGGAGCTGTCAACGCTGGTAGGTGGCCCGCAGCACACCCCGGGCAAGGGTGTGGAACACCAGATTGAACCCCACCACCGCGGGCGAGACGGAACTGTCGACGCCGAGCGAGGAGACGTCGACCGCATGCACCGCGAACACGTAGCGGTGTGGACGGTCACCTGGGGGAGGCGCGGCACCCCCGTACTCGGCTGTCCCGTAGTCGTTGCGGACGTGGAAGGAACCCGCCGGCAGACCAGAAAGATCACCGCTTGCCACCCCGTGGGGCAGTTCGGTCACCGTGGCCGGGATGTCGACCAGGGACCAGTGCCAGAAGCCGCTGCCGGTCGGGGCGTCCGGATCGAAGCATGTGACGACGAAGCTCTGCGTCTGTTCCGGGAACCCCGCCCAGCGAAGGTGCGGCGAGGCGTTCCCACCTCCGGCCGTGGTGTGCACGAGCTCCTTGGTGAGAGCGTCCCCGTCCGCGAAGTCGTCACTGGTGAGGGTGAACGACGGCACGACGGGGAGGACGTCGAACGGGTCCGGGGGAGTACCGCGGTCAAGCAGGGACATCAGCCAACCTCACTTCTGTAGTTCTCCGACGGCTGCTACGAGGACCGCCCAAGGATCATGACGAGGACGCCTCGGGGAATACCGTCAACCGTGTATCACCCTCCGGCCACGACCGAACACTCGGGGCATGAGGAATAGCTCCCCAAAAAGGATTTTAATGACAGATGGGGATCTGTTAATTTGATCTCGGAGGGCAGACGGCTTCGTTGCGGTTTTTTGGGCACCAGGTGGGACGCACCGGGCTCTGGACGGCTAGGGTGGGAACGTCCCGGTGGGGTGACTACCGACTCCCCCCGTGTCGGTGGCCCCCCACCGGGACCTCGCTTCCGGGATCTCACTTCCAAGACCCTGTTTCCCACGCATTCCCACGCAGCGGCAGCTCGACCGCCCCACCGGCCGGGGACCTCATGGCCGGTCAGCCACTCCCGGAACCTGGGTTTTCCGGACCTCCCCGATCGGCTCCCGGGCCTCGAGCGCGCCAGAAACATGATTCTGTCGCCTTTGCCCCGCTAGTCGCTCCCGGTGGTCGACCGTGACCGGGTGGAGTGCCGGGCCTCGGCCGGAGCCGAACCCCGAGCGGGACGCGCACCCCGGCGCCGGGCACGCAGCAGCTCGAATCCGATCGGGATGACCGACAGCAGCACGATGCCAATAAAGATCTTCTCGACGTTGTGCGCGATGAAGTCGACCTTCCCGAGGAAATAACCGATCACTGTCACGCCGGTGCCCCACAGCAGCCCACCGATGGCATTGAACGTGACGAACAGCCGGTAGTTCATGCCGCTGATCCCGGCAACGATCGGGGTGAACGTCCGTACGATCGGGACGAAGCGGGCGAGGATCACCGAGCGGGGGCCGTGGCGCTCGAAGAAGTCATGGGCCTTCTCCACGTTCTCCCGCCTGAACAGCCGGGAATCGGGACGCCGGAAGAGCGTGGGGCCGACCTTGCGCCCGAACAGGAATCCCGTCTGGTCACCGACGACCGCGGCGATGGAGATCAGCATGCAGGCCAGCCACAGCGGGGTGGACAGCGTGCCGTTGGAGACAAGCAGACCCACCGTGAACAACAGTGAGTCACCCGGCAGGAAGAAGCCGACCAGCAGACCGGACTCCGCAAAGACGATCAGCAGGATGACGATCAGACCCGCCTTGGCGAGATGCTCCGTATCCAGGAAACTCGGGCCAAGCGCAAGAGTTGTCGAAGCAAGCGCGGACGCGGTCAACACAGTGGCAGGCCTCCGGAGCGACTCGGGACACCAAGGCTGCTGGCGGCCGATTCGGTTCCCGCCTCGACCGGGCACTCCTCGAAGATGGCAACGAACCAACGCCGACCCGAGTGGCACGACCGGCGGAAAGCAATACGATCATTACTGTCCGCATTGCTGGATGCCTGCCGGCTCACCGGATCAAAGCTTGGCTGTCCGACAGCGTATCCAGTAGGGCCGCGGGAGGTGCCTCGGCCTACCGTGATGTCCCATCACGCCAGTGCGGACGTCCACGCCTGGCGTGCCCCGCGTCTGCTGTGTTCCATAGCAACGCCGGAGCGTCGCCGGCCGATTCGAGCGGGCAGACGCATGCCCGGTGGAACCACACGATGGACCGCACCCGCACGATGGACGCGGCTAACGGTGTTAGCTATGCTTGCGGCTAACGCCGTTAGCCGCGCGATGACATCGCCGAGACCGAAGGAATTCGATCATGCCCGACGCGTCCGAGACCCATTACCGTAAGCCTGGCCGATTCACCCAGCACGTCGCCAACAACCTGGTCGCGAGCTTCACCCGGGCCGGTATCAGCATCTGGGGCAGCCGCGTCCTGGAGGTGAAGGGACGAACCAGCGGGCAGCCCCGCCGGGTCCCGGTCAACCTGCTCAGCCATGAGGGCAGGCAGTACCTGGTCGCGCCGCGAGGCGAGACCCAGTGGGTACGTAACCTGCGCGCCGCCGACGGCAACCTCGACCTCCTGCTCGGACGCCGCCGAGAGCACCGAACCGCCCACGAGGTCGCCGATACGGACAAAGCACCGATCCTGCGTGCCTATCTCCGCCGCTGGAAGGCTGAGGTGGGGGTGTTCTTCGACGGTGTCAGCGCGGATTCGACCGACGAGGAGGTCGCCCGCATCGCGCCGAGGCATCCCGTGTTCGCCCTCGACCCGCTCGCATGACGCAATCCGATCCAGTCCTGTGCGCACCGTCACGACCGTATGCATTCAGCCCCCGCGCCACGGAGATCATCGCCGCGGGTAGGCGACTGCTCGAGGCAGAGGGAGCCGACGCCCTGACCATGCGCCGGCTGGGCGCCGAGCTCGGCATCCAGGCGCCCTCCATCTATAAGCATCTGCCGGGCAAGTACGCCGTCGAGCTGGCCCTGGTCGATGAAGCACTGGCCGAGATCGGCCTGGCTCTGCATCAGGCGGTGCGTCACCCCGGACCGGCGGGGAGCGTCGCGAGCGTCCTGGCCGCCTACCGTGAGTATGCCCTTGCCCACCCGAATCTGTACCGCCTGGCCACCGGCTCCCGCCTGCCCCGCGGCTCGACAACACCCAGCCTGGAGGACTGGTCCGGTGAACCGTTCTTCTTGGCAACCGGCGACCCGCAGGTGGCGCAGGCCATGTTCTCCTTCGCCCACGGCATGGTCATCCTTGAGCTGGACCAGCGTTTCCCCGACGGCTCCGATCTGCAGCGAACCTGGGATGCCGGCGCCGACGCCTTCGTGTCCGCGTGCAGGTCACGATCCGCGACCAGCGCTGTCGCACCCGCCCCCGGGCCTGAGGCCGAGGTCCACTGACAACGATCGGGTGCAGGCCTGTCTCCATGCGCCTGATCTCCCCTCGGAGTGACCCGGGGACCTAG
>NZ_CAAAFR010000001.1:0-2112 GCF_900634745.1 Protofrankia symbiont of Coriaria ruscifolia | reverse complement strand
ATATAGATTTTTTTATGAAGAATAACGACAATCTGTTCTACCTTAAGAAAAATAATTACTTAGTGTCTATTTGAATACTATGAATTGTAAATTTATTTATTATTTCTTTTTGTGGAGAGTGCATATGATTAGTTTTTTTGAAAGAAAAGTAGAGATTTTCTTGGAGTGCAATTCTTTGCAAATTGATGCCCTGTTATGCTTGTTAATTATTGATGCACATGTTTCTAGTTTATGTTTCATGTTATTAGATATATAGTGACAATAAAAAGATTTTTCTTTGCCTAAAGGATGAGAAGATTCAACACGTTTTGGGCCATTTCCAGAAAGATTTTGAAGGTGGGGTGTCTGCAGAGCATTTGGGTAAGTGACAAATGATGGAAGTTATAGATGACCAAGAGAAGCAAATTACATCATTGTCCACTGTAACTGACAATGTGGGACAAATTTTTTTTATGGCAGGGGCTAAATTTGGTGGATATGGCTCATTTTTGCCTGCCTATGAACGCTATCCTGCTGTTTGGTCTCATCCAAAGACACTGCAGAAAAATCACATGACATCCAGATCTCCTAGCAATTTACCAATGGAGGTATATGGAAAAATATTTTCCTTATTTTTTTTTTGGCCGTTTGGTAGGAAGGAGATATATATATGCCTGACATCTTGTCAACTTGGGAATTCTATTTTACTTGAGCACTGTGGGTTATGTGACCATACAGGGTGCCTCTCAGAATGAGAAAGCTTCTTCAAATGCACCCCCATCTGTGAGGCCAGGAACTGTTTCGTGCAGTGCTCATCCATCACATAATAATACAAGGGCACCTTCTGGAGATGTTCCACTCAAAAAAGATTTGAGCTTGCGATCTACTCAAGTAATTGAAAAATGTTCTTTGAAAAATGAAACTTCAAACAGAACGAATAATCCAACTGATCATAGAACACTGAAGGTTCGAATCAAAATGAGTTCTGATAACATGGCCCGTAAGAATGCAATTTATAGTGGTCTTGGGCTTGATGACTCTCCATCTTCGTCTTCGGGGAACAGCCCCGAGGAAAGTGGAGGGGTGCCACCTGTAACTCAAGAGTCTGTAAAAGAGTCTCCCACTAACATTATTCAGGTGATGACTATTCTGTATTTTCTTTCTCTTATGTTCCTTTGTCAGTAAATGAACGTAACTAATCTGGTAGCATTTTCTGCTATTATTCTGTATTCGAACAGGTAATGACTTCCTTTCCTGTTCCCGGGGAGATACTAATATCACCACTTCAGGACAGTATGCTTTTCCTGATGAAAAAGGAAAAACTTTGTAGAGCAAGTAATCTGGAGCATTCTCCCAAGCGTATTCAAGAGCAGTCAACCTTGTTAGTGGAGGAGCCAGCTTCCATGAGGGGCGATAGAAAAGTGTTAAAGGAGAAGAAAACAAAATTAGGAGGGAGAAGTGAGAGGCAGACTGAAATGAAGCATGAGAATGGTTGTCATTTTGAGAATAACACAACAATTCCTGAGAAGAAGACATCCAAAAATGAGGCCTCAGAAGGCAAAGATTTTTTGCCTAATGGCTTGAAATACAATCCTTTATCCAACTCAACATGTGATGCTGGAGACTTGTTGAAAGTAATTGGTCAGCCATCTGAAGTTTCCAGGGAGGTGGACAATAAGAATGAGGTGAAATGCAGATTATTTTTTTCTGAATTAGCAAAAGAGGAATCATTGGAGTCTATCTCTGGTCAGGACTATCGCAAGAATGAGAAGAAAAAATCTAGGAGTGGTTCAATGGAAAAGGTTTGGGAGCAAAGAGAGACAAATTCTCACAAGGATGTTACTGGTGACCTTATGGATCAGGGCAAGGGCAAGAGCAAGAGCAAGAGCAAGAGCAAGAGCAAGAGCAAGAGTAAGAGCAAGAGCAAGAGCAAGAGCAAGAGCAAGAGCAAAAGCAAGAGCAACAAGATGTCTCCCTCCTTAAAAGCTTATTCCGAGGCACCACAATGTAACGAAGAGGTAGATCTGCAAAGGCAGAGTGTTGGTCAGAAGAGTATAGTTCATGAACAAGATCAAAGAAATGTGCCTCATAAGGAGGAAAAACCAACATTTGAAGGCAAGGATAAGTCAAAGG